>JAFLUR010000041.1 GCA_022508725.1 Oscillospiraceae bacterium | reverse complement strand
TGCCGGGATATACTTGACATGATTGGTCGATTATGCTATTATTATATTTAAGGGCAGAAACAAAATAAGACATAGTTCTAAATTTGCAAAAATCGTATTATACTACCGTTTTTGGGGTTACATATAATCAACAACAGCTTCTTACAGTGTAATGGTATGATTATCGGGAGGGATTGAAATGTTTGGTTTTGCGGATTTGAATTTTGATTTTGACGGCGACGGGATTCCGGATTCATATGCTGATTTTATTGATTCCGACAATGACGGAATTATTGATACAGCTGCTGTGGATTTGAACGGAGATGGGAATCCGGACGCGTTATTAATGGATTATAATCAGGACGGAATGTGGGATGGTATGATGTTGGATTCGAATTCGGACGGTATTTTTGATATGAGTCTGTTCGATACCGACGGTGATGGTATCATGGATACTTTAGGAATGGATTCGGATTATGACGGCATCATTGACTCATACCATTCAAGCTTTGATTCGGATCATGACGGCATAACGGATACTATTGTCGATGGTCAAGATTACAATCAGGACGGTATCATTGAAAGCAAAACAATATATCGCGATTTGGATAACGACGGGATTTTTGAGGAAGTAATCAAAATCCATGATTCAGACGGCGATGGAATTGCGGATGATATTTATACTTATTTGGATTCGGATGGCGATGGAAATGAAGATTCGATAATCAGAGAGCAGTATTTTGATAGTGACGGAGACGGAAAAATTGATACATATGTTCTGAACAGCGATATGGATGCCGACCATTTGTTTGAGACAACAGAGATATATAACATAGACATTGAAACCGGAGCGGTTGAACTTATCGACCTTCCGATCAGTGATATCGGAAATGTTTCGGGTACATATATTGATGATTTGGAAAACTTTGATCCCGCAAGCGCCGATATGAGTGAGGTTTCCGGAGATCCCGCTCAATCCATGTCGAAATGGGAATATCAGGGAGATACCGGACGCTGCGCTATCTACAGTCAAAAGTTTGTTATCGAAGAATTGACGGATCAGAAAGTTGATATTGAGGAATTGGTTGACTTGGCGGAAAGCAACGGTTGGTTTGACGAAGACAGCGGAACTTCTCTGCTGAATATGGACAAGCTGCTGGACTTTTACGGTGTACAAAGCGAGATGAGCTTTTACAATGATTTTTCCGATCTTCAAAGAGATTTGGAAATGGGGAAAAAAATTATTGTATCAATCGACGCCGATGAAATCTGGTACGGAGAAAATAACGATTTGTTTACCCCGGACGATAATGCAAACCATGCTGTTGAGGTGATAGGAGTAGATCATAGCGATCCTGATAATACGATGGTTATTTTAAATGATTCGGGTAATCCGAACGGATGTGGCGAAATGGTTCCGTTGGATGTGTTTCTGGATGCGTGGGAAGACGGAAACTGCCAGATGATATCGTGTATGTAACGGAGGTGGAAAAGAATGATTCCGGTTGTATCTATCGAACAGATTAAAAATAACTTAAAAACAAACGATTTCCTGCTGAACTGCAAGATACCGATGGGTTACAGTCAGGGACTGCCTGTTCTTATGATTAAAAACGACTGTCTGTGTGTGACGTTTCCGTATTTGAAATATAAAATAACGGGAAAAGTAGACAAGACGTTGGTTTTTCCTCTCAGATACGGCATAACGCTGGAAATTCCCACCGAAAAAATTGTTTGCTTTGAGGACTATGAGTACAGAGAAGAGTTTAGAAACATTGATTTTGATAAGCCGATTGGATTTTTCAGACATGAAGCCCTTAAAGGCTATGATAAAAAACAGTACAATGAGTGTCGAATGAAACTTATGAATGAGTATGATAAGGCAATTAATGCAATCCTGGGGAATACCGGTTATACGCCTTCCGATGAAAAGCAAATGAGAGAATTGCTGCAGTTACTGACTGAACCATCGTTGCTGCCTATGTATAAAGCTATCGACAGTGATTTCTATAATAAGTATTTAGCGAGAGGATGAGGTACAGTGAGATACAAAGTTGCAAATTCGGATTTTTTTAAGAAACCGGCGGAAGAAAAATCATTGAAAGAAAAACCGGAGACACCTTTGGGAACGGACGAAAATTCGCCGAAGATGCGGGAAAAATTTGAAAAAGCGCAGCCAATCAGAATAAGAAACGAGGTTAATTCCGCATTGATCGATTCCGGAAATATCCTGAGGGAGAATGGATTTTCCGATCTTGCGTCGGAAGTGGACAAGATATGTCAAAGCGCAAACCGGGAACGCTTTACAATTGCCGTAGTGGGAGAATTTAACCGCGGAAAAAGCACATTTATCAATGAATTACTCGAACGCGATTTTCTTCCGGTAGGGAATCTTCCCACTACGGCGGTTATGACCGGAATACGGTATCATTCAAAAGAGATGATTGTCGCTTTCAATGAGAATAATGAAAAAATTACCGAAAGAGAATTATCGCAGGATTCGTGGGACGGACTTGTTGCCGAAAACTTTGGAGGAGAGGATTTTCGGGGCACTGTTTTGGCGGGTGTTAATTCAAAATGGTTGGATGATACGAATATTGAGATTATTGACACTCCGGGCGCGGGAGATTTGAATGAATCGAGAATTAAAGTGGTCAGCGATGCTCTGCTCGGATGCGATGGGGCAATTATAGCGGTAAACGCGAATGCCGCTTTAGGCATGACCGAAAAAATATTCATAGAAGAGAGATTGCTTGCGCGAAAGATTCCGTTCATGTTGATGATTGTGACGAAATTGGACTTGGTTCCCATAAACGAGCGGGCGGACGTTATTCGGTACATAAAAAATAAATTGGCGGCATGGAAACAGGATATTCCGGTGTATATTCCGTATCAGATTGAGATGAACGACTCATCGTTTGACGATATAATCGGAACAGACAAGATTAAACTGAAAATCGGGGAATGGATTACATATCCGGAAAGAGTTCAGACCGTTGAAGGATGGATGCTTGAAAAAACATCGAATATTTTGGATTATGCCGTATCAGCCTTAAATGAAAAAAAGATAATAGCGGAGGAGTCGGATAAAGATAAAAGAGAAAAGATGATTTCCGATAAGAAACAAAAACTGACGCAGGCAAAACTCGTATGGCGAGATTTACGTCTTCAGATGCAAAAGAGGTATACGAAATGTTATGAGCTGCTGCTGTCAAAGACAGACGAGTATTCCGCGAATATTACGGAAAAGCTCCAGTACGAGGCGGCACATTCGGCTAATCCCAAAAAATGGTGGACCGAGGATTTTCCGTACAGATCGAAAATCGAATTGACAAATATGGCTGTCGGAATTGACAACATTATTTCCGGAAGGATAGCGGAGGATGCCCGATGGTACAATATCACAATCGAAAAAACATTTGATTCGTATATTATCTGTCAAAAGGAGACCGTTTCGGATAAAGAAATATTCAGAAACTTTTCAATCGGAGAAAGTCTTGAATTTGATGATCTTGATAAGCAGCGTAACATTGCCCGGGCGGGATCTGCCGTTCTGAGTATCGCGGGGTTTATGCTGTTCAGTTCAATCGGATTTGTTCCTATAATTGCTACAATGGGCATCGGAACCGGAACCGCGATAATCTCGGAGCATCTTTTTAAGAAAAAGATCGAGGAGCAGAAAGAGACAGTGAATAAAGAAATTGCGCGTTGTGTGCCGATATTTATCCGGGAGTCTTTGGAGGACAGCGAGAAAAAACTGGAGATTATTTACAACAACATTATCACGGAAGCGGAAAAAAGCGAGGATAAATGGCTGAGCGTTCAGGAGGAAGCCATTGAAGGCACGAATATTCCGGGTGAGGGCAAATATGCGGCAGAAATCGCAGAAAAGCTTTCCGAACTGCAAAAGCAAAGCAGTGTTATTAAGGCTATGATATATTAAAGGAGAAACTGAGATGGATAATTACAACGTTATTGAGAGTTTTAAAGAGTATCAAAAGAACCAAAATGAATTGGCAAAAATTTTAGCGAATGCGTCGGAAATAACCTGTGAACTCAATATGTCAAAGGAAAAAGAGCTGGCGGAATTGAGCACGAGAGTCGGGAACGACACTTTTAAGATAATGGTTACGGGTACATTTAAAAACGGAAAATCGACGTTTATTAATGCATTGCTGGGTGAAGAAATCCTGCCTGCGTACGCGCTGCCTTGTACAGCCGTTATCAATGAGGTGAAATACGGTACAAAGAAAAAAGCAATTTTATATTTCAGGAATCCGCTGCCGAATCCGTTACCGGAAAAATTGGCTGAAAAAGCCGTCAGCCACATGAGAAAATATCAAAATAAGCCGATTCCTCCGCTTGAAATTCCTTATGATGAAATAGAGGACTATGTTGTGATTCCGATGGGGGCGGATGAAAAGCAGATAAAACTGCAGAGCCCGTATGAAAAGGTTGAATTGTTTTATCCTTTGGAATTATTGAAAAACGGTGTTGAAATTATTGATTCTCCCGGGTTGAATGAAGATGAAACAAGAACCAAGGTGACAATGGATTACTTAAATAAGGTTGATGCCATTCTGTATGTGTTGAACGCAAACGCTATCTGCGCGGGAGATGAGATGAAATTTGTCGAAAATGATCTTAAGGGTAATAGCTTTGACTCGGTTTTCTTTGTCGTAAACAAGTTCGATCAGATCAGATCCCGTGAGCAGCCTCAAATCCGTCAGTATGCGGAATCAAAGCTTAAAAAAATATATCAGCAGCCGGAGGTGTTCTGCATTTCGGCTTTGGATGCACTGGACGGACGTTTGGATAATGATGCGGATTTGATTGAGAGGTCCGGAATGGATTCGCTTGAAAAGAGGCTGACCGATTTCCTTACCAAAGAAAAGGGCAAAGCAAAGCTGGCTTCTCCCGCAAAACAGGTTCGCCGGATTCTCAGCAGAGAAGCGCTGGAAATTGTTATTCCGAAAGAACGCGCATTGTTGGACAGGTCCCTTGATGATATTAAAAATAAGTATGCCAAAATTCAGCCGCGATTGGTTGCCGCTCAAAAGGAAAAAGATCAGGTGGCTGCGGAAATGGAGACTAAAATCGAAAGGGCGGGAACTCATTTTGAAAGATTGGCTAAATCACAAATTTCCGCTGTAATCAGATCTATTAACACATGGGTAGATGAGTTTAATCCGGAAACATCTTTGGGTTTTATACCCGGAAAAAGCCAAACGGAAAAGGCAGCAGTCGAAATCATCGATTATTTAAAAGGCAAGATCAGCGAAGATCAGAATGATTGGCGGAATAACGTGCTTATTCCGGAAATTGAAGAGGCGGCGAATAATATTCTCGGCGATGCGGAAAAAGATATCTCAAAGATTCACCGGGATATTGACAGCATTAATATTGAATTGATAGGAAACGATTACAATGCCGACTCTGTTCCGCTCTGGCAGAGAGTAGCCGGCGTTGCGGGAGGATTACTGGTTGGAGATATCGGACTTGCCGTTTCCGGAGGTGTTAACGGAATCGGAAAAGAACTGGCAATGACGGCGGCATTTGAATTCGGAGCGGGGGTTGTTTTGAGTATGTTGGGATTGCTTAACCCTATTACGGGAATTCTGATTGTCGGAATAGCTGCTATTGCTAATATAAGCCAAGGACAGTCGCGCGTACTGGAAAATTTGAAAGCTAAAATCAAAGAAGAAGCGATTAACAACATGAGCAACATGGCGGACGATCATGCAAATGCTCTTGCCGACGGTGTTAAGCGCAAAATGGGTGAAATAAAGGAGGGGATTATCGAGAGCTTATCAAATGAATTAAAGGATATCGAAAAACAACTTCAGAACGTCATCGAGGAGAAGAAGAAGGGCGAAAAAGAAGTGGCTGCCCGGAAAATATTCTTAAACAACAGCGAAGAGAAAATTCATGAGCTGAATTCTGAATTGGACACGCTGATTTTTACTTTGGTAGGGGCATAACGGAGGTTAAAAATGGATAACAACTATTTTTCTTTGGATAATTTGGATGAATTGGTTGAAATTGATGAACATTTACAATTTGTTGACGATCTGACGAAAAAGTACGATAAGTCTGTTCGGGATGATGAACCCGAAGAAGCTCCCAAATCGTTTTGGCAAAATTTAAAGCGTAATTTTATGAACTTTTTTTCCTCGTCAAGCAAAAAAAAGCCGCCTATCCGGAATTTGTCCGACAACGAAAACACGGTATCACAGGAGTTTAATTGGGAACAAGTCCGTCAACAGCTGGATTTCATTCGCAAGAAAAAAGACGATAAAAAACTTAACCTCAGCGTTATCGGTGAATTTTCCACCGGAAAAAGCACGTTCATTAACGCGCTTCTCGGAACGGAATTGCTTGTATCCAGCGCGCTTCAGGGCACTACGGTCGCTTCAACGATTATTGATTATGACAGTTCATACAGAATTGTTCTTCGGTTTTTGGATGACAGAAAAGAACGGAGCTTTGATTTCCGTGGCCTTTCACAGCTTAAAAACGCTTTGGTCAAGTATACCACAAACGCATCTGAGGCAAAGCAATTAAAAAGCGTTACTGTATATCTGCCGTCTGAAATTCTGAAGAGCTTTCGCATTATCGACACCCCCGGTACAAATGTTACCGAGGCATGGCACGAGGATGTGACCATCCGTACTTTAAAGGATGACTCGGATTTATCGATTATACTCATTTCCGCAGAAAAGCTGCTGACAACCACCATGACGAATTTTGCGGAAAAGACTATTAAAGAGATTCTTCCTCAGTGCGTGTTCGTCGTAACAAAGCTTGATTTGATAAGGCAGCGGGAGAGGGAACGTCAGGTTGCATTTATTAAAATGAAACTGGAAGAGGAGTTTGAATTGGAACACGCGGTTGTTCTTCCGTTCGTATCGCCGGTTGTATTGTCAGACAAGCAATCAGGCACGGAAACCGTGAAAAATCGGGATGATGCCGCTTATGAAAAGCAGCGTTATGACGACGACTCGTTACTTGATATATCCTTCCGGACAGAGCAGCTGTTGGTTCAGCATACCGCTAAACAGAAGTCCCTTGCCATGGCAAAAAAGCTGGCGCTGTTAATCGGCAGCATATATGAAGTGATTTCTGTTAAGATGGGAGGAATTTCAGACGAATATGAGAAAAGAATGGAATTGTTAAATAAATCGAAAAAAGTGGATTTATCATCGTTCGTTATGAAAGAGAAGCAGATCAGGATCAGTCGGTTTCGCAGTAAAACGCAAGCAATTTTGAGCGATTTCGAGAATGATATCTATTTAAAATCAGAAAGCGCAATAAAAAATATCCTAAACAGGCTTGATAATAAAGACAGCATTGATGATCTCAACAAATATATCACAGACTCATTGGGCAGAGATTGCGCCGACGAAGCAAAAAAGATTGTTGGAAATACATATACCTATTGCAGCCGTGTTCGTGATAAATTCAGTGAAGAAATGAAAGCGTACGGAAATTCGTTTGCGCAAGTATATGAAACACTGAATATTATTCCCGTTAATATGTCGCAATTAAAATTTGACTTGCCTTCCGACATTAATATTGAAACGGCAGATATTGAGTCTGCGGCAAATTACATATCGGAACAGATGTCAAAAGGAGGTCTGGCTGCATTTGGTGCCGGTGCTGCCGGCGCCGCAATAGGAACGGCTATTCTCCCCGGCGTTGGCACGGTGGCGGGGTTGCTTATCGGCGCAATGATCGGCGGAGCGGCAGCAGCCCCTAAATTAGATACGGTACGAAAAGAATGTAAAAATAAACTGGATTTGCAATTGCAGGATTATTATGAAGACGTATCGGATAAGTTGATATCGGCTGTAAAAAAGTATATCGGTAAAATCGAGAATTGTTTGTCCTATGAAATTGACCGGTATATGGCTCGTTATCATATGGAAGTTGAACGGCAGATCGCCGAGGAAAGCCGTCAAATGGAACTTATCAGCCAAGAAATCACCTCTGTAAACACGGATAGAAAAAATATGTTGAACCATAAAAAACAATTAGAGTCTGTTATGATTCAACTGAACAGTTTAGGTCGAAAGGAGATATAACAATATGCAAGATTCTTTTTACAACGGTTTTTTAAAAAATTGGGACAAATTTATTTCACGCCTTAAAGGAGAAATTATGATGCAGGCGAATAAAGGAGTATTCACCTTTTCATATATAAATCTCATTTTGGCGGACTGTACGGGATTTTGGGATTCCTCTCATTCCGAAGGCGGTCGGTGGTTAATTGAATTGGAAAAGGCGTTTCCGGATAAAGCGGAATTGGTGAGAACAATCCTTTTAAATGATATGAGGTTTTCGGAAGAATCCGGGAATATACAAAAAAACAATATTCTGAGGTATGCCGTTCCGATAGGAAGCGCGGTAGTCGGTTTTTCTTTATCCAATATGATGGGAGCATCAAAAATCGTCAAAGCAATTTGCACCATTGCGCCCGCGGCGGTCACCGTACCCATTACAAACAATATTCTCAGCGGGATGGATGACAGCAGGACAAAAAGTATAATAAACAGATATATTTCGCAGCTTGAAAAATATCGTATCAGCATTGAAAGCATTTTGGAAGGTATTTGATATTGCGTAATAAAGCTTGACAACAACATCTCAAAGAACAAAAAAACAATATTTTTGCAGGTAATATCATACACTCATCCGCAGCTGTGTATTGATATTGTTCCCCTACCGCCGCCTGTACCGCATCGGTATGAAACAGCACGCCATTTTCACGGCACACCGTGCCGATTTCGGCAATTGGCTTAATAGTTCCGATCTCGTTATTCGCATATATTATCGTGACAAGCGCAGTATCCTCACGGATGGTGTTCTTTACGCTTCCAATCGATATTATCCCGTTTCTTTCCGGAGTGATCAGCGTCACCTCAAACCCTTGATTTTCAAGCCTTTTCAAGGTATGAAGTACTGCATGGTGTTCAAACGCCGTGGAGATGATATGTTTTTTGTCTTTTTTGCGCCGATTGCCCTTGCAAGTCATCGCGCGCCTTGTTAAGCGCTTCCTTTACCGTCATTTTCAGCCATGCTTCCGAACGGATCCCAAAGAGCCGCTACTTCCATATCGCCGCTGTAGAGCGCCGCAAAGCGAACCGTCCGGCACGGGAATATCTACCTTTCCGTATTTGTATTCCTGTGCGTTTGCGTTGGTCTGTGTATCTCCGCCCGTTTGAACCGTATTTGAGCTTTGACACGCGGCAAGCGATATGCAAATTACGGATATTATTGCAAATATGCTTACAAATTTTTTTGAGTTTTTCATATTGAAACATCATTTCATGAAATATTGTTTATTATATTCTATCACGCATTGCCTGCGTTGTCTGATTGACTTTTTTTTGATAACATTATAGATTTAAGCTATAGTTTGCTCATAAATACCGAAAGGGACGGCAGCAAATCGGAAAGAACGGATCATAAAAGCTTTCTTCCGAGAATTCATATGTATTTTGACGATCTCGACTCTTTGTATGAGTTTCAGAGTGAGGATTTGGCAATCAGAAAATTCAATAACAGAAATGAAAAATCCGGACTTTCAGACTTTAAATATCGAAAGTTCGGGCTTTTTATTTGTTTTTGTATAATATTTAAACACTTGAAATCGAATGAAATAGAATGGCTCATGCGATTATGTTAGTATATTGATGAAACGTTTCATAAATCTTTTTACAACAGAAAGGAACGGTCAATGTACGAAAAAATATTAAATATCGACACAGAAGCATTGAGCAAAAGCGTAATAAACGATATTGCGTATGTTTACGGCGCATTCGCTTCCGGGGCAGATGAGGATTATAAAGGTTTCAGAACGATGATCTCTCCTTGGGATCAAAATCTTGTGAGATTCATTGACAAAAAGGCGGCGGACCGGATAGCCGACATGAACGATTTTGTATGTCCGTATGATTTGCTGATGAGCAATGTTACGGGGGATATTACAAAATTTTATGACGATGCGGAAAAGAAATTTGATGATATACTCGCCTTTTTCGGTGATAAAGCGGATAAGGTTCGGTCGCAGGTTAAAAATGATTTTGAAAAATCAAAGCAGACGACAATGAAAAAAGTCGAGGATGAGCTTTATTCATGCGTTATGCAGGAACTGTCCGCAAAGGACACAATCGAGAAAATGCAGACGTTATTATCGGATCGGGAAAAATCTATAAATGAAATTATAGATTCAGAGTGATTACAAATCCTAAAATATGTGGTATTATGGGAATATCAAGACGAGGGATACAAAGAATACATAATTTTAACCGATGGTGAAAACTGCGGCGGCTGCAATGACAAGGAGGGAAGAACCTTTTTAATAAGCGGCGCGGAAACGTATGTTAATTTTCCGCCTTTTCACCCAAACTGTAATTGCAGCGCGGGAATTATTGACAGAAACGGCAATGTAGTTTTAAAGCTTGACGGAAACGGATTATTTCTTCTGCATGAAAAAGTAATAAATGCGGTTATAAAATCCGTTATGAATGCGGTTCTGTATATTGATAAAAGTTTTCGAACTTTTATTGAAGGAGATTTTTCGGACGAATCGCCTACGATACCGGCAATAATTTTAAATTTGGTCTTGGGATTTTCAGGCGTGGATGTGCCTATGGATGTTCGAGATCTTGCTGCAAGCATAATAAAATTCGACGGAACGCTGAAAAGTTGGGGAAGATTAGGCATAAATATAATCGCTTTACTTCCTGCGATAGGAACTTTGAAATATTTCATTGACGCATTTGACGCGGCAAAGCCGATTATAAAAAACAGCGATGAAATTGCGGACGTTGTTAAGGGGATTTCCAAAAGCGGATTGGGGGATGATATTGTCGATATAGGTAAGTCTGTTGCTAAAAACAGCGATGAAACAGCAGACATTGCCAAAGGTATTGCTGAGAGCGGATTGGAGGATGATATTGCCGATACGGTAAAATCGGCGGCTAAAAATGCAGATGAATCTACAGATATCGGAAAAGAAATTGCCAACGAATCATCTGATGCCGCAAAAGTATCGGATAGCAGCAAAAATATCTCTAAGAGCAGTTACAAAATAGTTAATGGATATGAGGCTAAAGTAAATGTTGGTCAGCAAAATAAACATATCCCCGGAAGTAATGAACATAAAATTTCTCTTAATAATGGAGAAACCAAAAGTATTATGTATGGCAATTTAGATGATATCCAAAAATTACTTGATGATAAAGCCGGAACAGGAAAGTTTATTAACATCGGAAAAAATAGAGAGCGAGTCGATTTCGGTCAAGTTATAGGATTGTATATTGATCCCGAAACCGGTATAAGTATGGAAACAACTGTTGGTACAATTCATTACGGAAAAAAAGGGGCGCATATTGTACCGGCAAGACCAAAACAATAATATATTATATTAAGGAGATTATAACATGGATGAAATGATGAAAAAAATAAATAAATATCCCAACGGAACATATTTAAAGATAGAATTCAGCGATGGATTATTGGTATTATACGGTACAATTGATACAATGTACGAAACCAATAACGGATTAGAGGAAGACGAAGACGGATATAAAGAATTTTATGCCTGTCTGATAAGCATCGAAAAAATAATTACAAACTTATCGGATAACATTTTGCAAGAAGGAGATTTGATAGAAATATCAATAGAAGATCAACCGACATTGATCGAGACCCGGGACGGGACGGTTATATGGAAAGCTCACCCCTAACGAATATGATTAAAACTTTGTGTTCATGGTTACGGATTGGATTACACAGCGTTACAGCACATAATGACGGCAGAAGTGCCGGAATGCAGGCAGA
>JAFLUR010000409.1 GCA_022508725.1 Oscillospiraceae bacterium | reverse complement strand
CCTCCCCGGAAATTCCGGCGCGTTTCGAGCCGATTTCCTTTATATTTACCTTGATATTCATGTTCTTCCGTCCTCTCACATAAAATAACATTCACTTTTTCACTGTATTTATGATATCATATATTTACCGGTATTGCAATAATTTTTGTATTCGGAAAATAGGATTTTCCGGCAAATAACGACATATTCATATTCTTCATTTATCGAATAAATTTTCATAAAACGGGAAAGATAACTATAAATTATCCCCACTCACAGACGCCGTCAACAGGCGGGCTTGGTCTGTGTACAATAAACGAAAGGACGATAGTCGATGAAAAAAATATCACTGCCGCATAAAAACAAATACGGCTGTTATGAAATACGTCTTGAAAGCATAGGAGGACTCGGCGCAAATCTTGCCGGAAAAATACTCGGTGAAGCGGGATGTATGCTTGATCTTGACAGCGCAAGCTTTTCAAGCTACGGCTCGGAAAAGCGAGGCTCTCCGGTCAAAGCTTATATAAGGTACAGCGAAAAAAATATACGCATAAACACACCCGTAACCAATCCCGATATTCTTGCCGTTTTTCACGAAAATCTTCTGCTGAGGGAAAATACCCTTGCGGGAACAAATCCGCATACTTCAATTATTGTCAATACAAAAAAGACCCCTGACGAGCTGATTTGCGATATGCGGCTTCGTGATATGCCCAAAGGGACGGTTTATACCATTGACGCTCTTAAAATCGCTCACGAAACAAAAAGCCGCATAAATACGGTTATGCTCGGTACCGTTGCAGCAGCATCGGGGTTTATCGGCGAGGATATTTTATCTGAAATAATAAAAAACACAATAGGCGAAAAATATCCCTCTCTTTTGGCAGGAAACCTTGCGGGCATACACCGCGGATTTACCGAGTACGCTTCAAAGGAATACGATACTCCCAATCGGCAAGACGGAGAAAGCTTTCATTTATCCTCGGGCTGGGGATATAAAAACGCACCCATCGGCGGTATCAATCCGTTATACGGTTCTATGATCTCCAATGACCTTTCCGCCGGGCGCGAGGGATATGTTCCGATATTTCTGCAAGAAAAATGCATAAACTGCGGATTATGCGACTCTACCTGCCCCGATATGGTATTCCGGTTTGTTCCGGGGGAATATAAAGGGAAAAAAACAATGGTAAACGAGGGGTTGGATTATATTCATTGCAAAGGCTGCCTGAGATGTGTTGATGTTTGCCCGACAAAGGCTCTTATTAAGGGCGATGACAGCGGCGATATAAACTCTGTCATGAACAGAGAGCTTATAAGAAAAATTCCGGGTTATACCGCATCGGGCGCAAATTCTTATATAACCTCGGAAAGTAATACGGGAAACGACCGGACGGAGGTATCGTATAATGGCAAAGCAAAAGATTTTATATGACAGCGGAAATGAGCTTGCGGCATATGCCGCAAAACAAATAAATTATAATGTTATGGGGTACTATCCCATCACACCGTCAACGCAGATCGCGGAAGAGCTTGATTTAATGTACTCAAAGGGCGATCATGACATAACGCTTATACCGGCAGAGGGCGAACACAGCGCGGCGGGTCTGTGCTACGGTGCCTCCTGCGGCGGCGGACGTGTTTTCAATGCCACAAGCGCGAACGGACTTTTGTATGCGATTGAACAGCTTCCTGTCCAATCGGGAACTCGTATGCCTATGGTCATGAATGTTGCCTGCCGCACGGTATCCGCGCCGCTGTGCATAAAGGGAGATCACAGCGATATAATGTATACGCTGAACTGCGGCTGGATAATTCTTTTTGCAAACTCGGCGCAGGCGGTATATGATATGAATATTATGGCCGTAAAAATTTCGGAAACGGTAAATCTCCCTGTGATAGTCGCATACGACGGATTTTTCACAAGTCACCAAAAAAGAAAATGCC
>JAFLUR010000408.1 GCA_022508725.1 Oscillospiraceae bacterium | reverse complement strand
AAGGTATGTCACTTGAACATATACCTTTTCATTTCCCTGAACGGCAATAAAATCTATTTCCCTATTGCCGTTCTTTCCGACTGTTACGTTATAATTACGTCTGAGCAATTCCGTATAGACAATATTTTCAAGCACTTGGTTAATATCACGCATATTGCTGCCATAGATTGCCTCTCGTATACCGTGGTCTGCAATATAGATTTTCTCGTGAAATTGAAGAACCTTCTTTCCTAAACAATCTTCTCTCGATACCAAATGCAAAAGGCACGCGTTTTTACAGTATTCTATATAATTGTAGACAGTTTCGCCGGAAACGGAGCGCAATTCGTTTTTAAGGTATTTTGTCACACTTCCTGCTGAGAATGTATTTCCGATATTTGCAATAAAAAACTGTATAATACGTTTCAGCAGTTCAATATCACGAATCTTGTGCCTTGTCGCAATATCCTTTAATATAACAGAATCATAAATATCCGTAAGATATTGCATAGAGCTTTGCTCATCCATAGGGAATCGGTATAAAAACGGCATACCGCCTCTCGTAAGATAAGTGTTGAATATTTGACTGTTATTATCGCTTGAAGTTATATCAAGCACCTCTCTGTACGAAAACGGATATATCTTAAACTCAACATATCTTCCGCCGAGATATGTTGCAAGCTCTCCCGAAAGCAGCTTTGCATTTGAGCCGGTGATATAAATGTCGGCGTCAATGTCAATCATTAAAGAGTTGATCATTTTTTCCCACCCGTTAAGTTCCTGTATTTCATCAAGGAACAGATAAAGTTTATTTTTTGTTTGCTCCGATAAGCTTTTGATGTGTTGATACGCCGAGTCGACGGATTTTACATAATCAACAGCCTGCGATTCAAAATTGATTGAAACAAACTGTGATTCGGGAATATTTTGCTTTGATAATTCGGCTTTGATAAGTTCAAGCATAACCGATTTCCCGCAGCGACGTATTCCCGTCAAAACCTTGACGATAGGCTTATTCATAAACGGACGTATTCTCTGCATATATAATTCGCGTTCAATAATAATAATCACACCCTTTCAATGATTATATTATATATCGGTCATATCGAAAAGTCAATCGATATATACAAATATTTTTCGATATATCGAAAATTTAAAATCACTATGCCGCAATTTAATAAACTATCCCAAAAACGATGGTTTATGATACTTTTTTTATATGTATCATAAACCCTGTATCAAAACCCGAATATGTGTAACAAAACCTTTCCCAAAATCAAATTCCCATTAACTACCCTTTATGTGACGATACAATGTCATTCTCGATATACCCGTGAGCTTTGATATTTCCTTAATGCTGTATTCCTTACTCCGATACAGCCGCTTTGCCTTTTCGAGCATATCGACATCGACACGCGGTCGTCCGCCTTTGCGTCCTCTTGCCCTTGCAGCGGCAAGACCCTCCTTTGTACGCTCCGCCAAGCAGTCACGTTCAAACTGAGATATTGCGGAAATAAGCGTAAACATCAGTTTTCCTGTAGGCGTGGTTGTATCTATATTTTCTTTCAATGATACAAGATTCACACCCTTTTTGTTAAATAGCTCCATAAGTTCTATCAGATTTTTTGTACTTCTGCCGAGTCTTGACAATGATTCCGTAACTACGGTGTCACCCTCGGAAAGTCTTTCAAGCATTTTATGTAATTCCGGACGTTCTCGCTTTGTTCCCGTAATTTTTTCACTGTAAATTTTGTCTACACCATAATTTGTAAGCATATCGACCTGACGGTCTAAGCTCTGTTCTTCGGTTGATACTCTTGCATAGCCGAATTTATAATTATTCATAAATATCATCTTCCTTTCCGTTAAATAAAAAACGGTTACGGCATAATCACTCTGCCGTTTCATAGACCGTCTTGTAATACGCTTCCGGCAGAAAAGAACAGAGTATATTTTTAT
>JAFLUR010000407.1 GCA_022508725.1 Oscillospiraceae bacterium | reverse complement strand
GACCAACCCGGGCTGCATGGGTGAGCAATAAAACGAAGTTTTATGACCAACCCGCGGTGCTGAATTATTTTTTGATATTTGATTTATTCAGTGTTTCCTTCGTTATTGCGTTTTAAGCCAAATGCAATACATTCAGCAGCAAAAGCCAACTCATGCCGTAATAGGTGACAACGGCAACGAGGTCATTGACCGTGGTGATCAAAGGACCGGAGGCAACTGCCGGATCGACTTTTATTTTCTTGAAAAACAGAGGAATCAATGTGCCGACCGTACCGGAAATCAGCATAGCCAGCAAAAGCGAGATTCCGATACATCCCGATACGGCAAAGCTGAAAAGCATTGTTTTCCGCTTAAACATCATGACATACAAGCCTACAAGCAGAAAGGATATAGCCCCCAAAATCAAACCGTTGGCAAATCCGACCTTCATTTCCTTTATTACAAGACGAAGCTTCTGTACTCCTGTCAGATTTTCGTCCATCAGCACACGAATTGTTACCGCAAGCGATTGTGTTCCGACATTACCAGCCATATCCAAAATCAAAGACTGAAATGCCACAACCAAGGTAAGCTGCGAAACAACATTTTCAAAAACACCGACCACTCCCGAAACGACCATGCCCAACGCCAGCAAAATCAAAAGCCATGGCATACGTTTTTTCATGCTTTCGGTAAGCGGTTCTTTCAAATCTTCTTCGGCGATCAAACCTGCAAGCTTTGCGTAATCCTCACCCAGCTCATCATCCACCACCTCAATAATGCTTGCCGCGGTGATGACACCGAGCAGCCTATTGGAATTATCCAGCACGGGGATATGATCCTCGGAGTAATCCTTCAGTCTTTCAATGCAATCATCTATCATCTCATGTGCATATACATAAGGAAAGGAAGTTTGTATCAATTCTCCGAGCGGGTCTGAGGCATCGGATGTAATCAGATCCTTCAAATCGATCGCGCCGTAAAATTCCCCGATCTCGTCCACAACAAAAAGCGTCGTAATATTATCGTTTTCCTTCGCCTGAAAAATCAATTCGTTCATCGCCTGCTTTATCGTCAGATTTTCACGGATTACAATACAGTTTGTTGTCATGCGAGAGCCGATTTCATCATCATCGAATGTAGCTATCAGCTGAATTTCCCGTCGAATTTCCTGCGGCAGCAATTCGATGATCGCACTGCGTTTTTCTTTTTCGATTTCGTGCAGGATATTTGAGGCGGTATCGGTTTCCAGTTCAGCCACAACAGCCGCCGCTTTTTGCATATCCATTTCATTCAGATATATGCCCGCTTCGTCCGAATGTTCAAAAATCTTTGCAAGCATTTCAGGCGTAAAAATGCGGTACAGTCTTTTTCTTTCCTGAATATCAAGATTTTCCACAGCCTGCGCGATATCATTGGCATGATATGCCTCAAGCTGTGCCAACATGGCTTTGGGTGAGGATTTTCCTCCGATAATGCTCAAAATTTCCTTTTCGTAATCCGGTTTTTCAATAACCTCCGCCGCATCCCGGGCGGTATTGATTTTTTCCTCATTTGACATGGTATCCCTCCGTTTGCGTCTCCGTTTTAATTTCTGTTTACGTTGTTATGAAATCTGCTGCCGATCCCATCCGGAGCAACGGACAAAAGAATATAAAAAGACCTCCGCGGTAAATCGATTTGCAAGTCAAGCGGAGGCGGATAAGTTGACATTATGCGACGCAATAAATACGGCAGACAGCGGAGTCCGCAGCATAATGATATTCCGTTTTCGTCCGTTTGACTCATAACCGTCGCCTTTTGACACTTTCTGTCACCTCACATTTTTGATGTATTGCAATATGATTGTAGTATATCATAAATTTCATAAAATGTCAATTCTGTTTTTAAAACGTCGGTTGTTAATTTTGTATAAAAGTCAATGATGCGTGACACATTTGTTAATTTTAAAATATTGTA
>JAFLUR010000406.1 GCA_022508725.1 Oscillospiraceae bacterium | reverse complement strand
CATATCTGCGCCGTGTTTTCATATACTCGCATTTTAAAAGCTTTATCATAAGCTCTGCTCCTTTCCGGTGAGGTCAAGGAACATTTCTTCAAGACTCTTTGCTTTATCCGTTTCGTGCAGACGACTGAGCTCGCCTTGATACATCATTTTACCGTTCGCGATAATGCCTACGTCCTCCGCTGTTTTGTCTATTTCGGAAAGCAAATGACTTGATACGATAACGGTCATTCCGTACTGCTGCGGCAATGACTTTATCAGCTCGCGCATTTCTTGAATACCCGACGGGTCAAGTCCGTTTGTCGGCTCGTCGAGGATAAGCAGTTTCGGAAAGGACAGCAGCGCCCCGGCAAGTCCGAGCCGCTGTTTCATTCCCAGCGAATACGCCGCCGTTTTTTTTCCGCGCTGTTTATCGAGTCGCACTATCTGTAAAACCTTGTCGATATTCTGTTTCGGAACATCAAGAAGCGTTTGCAGAATTTTCAGATTTTCCGCGCCCGTCAGGTGACCGTAATAAGACGGAGATTCTATCAGCGAGCCGATATTCTTTAAAAGCTCCGTTCTTGTGCCGGAATTGAGCCTTTTGCCCATAATATCGATTTCGCCCGCCGTCGGACGGACAAGGCTCAGCAGCATTTTAAGCGTTGTGGTTTTGCCCGCGCCGTTCGGTCCCAGAAAGCCGTATATGCGTCCCTCCTTTACGCTCATGTTTAAGTTGCCGACCGAAAGCACGTTTTTGTAACGTTTGGTCAGTCCGTTTGTTTTTACGATTTCTTTCACGGTAAAACACACCTTTCTTTTTGGAATACCGGTATTGTAACATACCGACCTGTCATTAAACTTAAAAAAACCTTAACATAACCTTAAATTTTACAGGCGGCTTTCAATTTGCGGTAAATTGTGATACAATATAATCGGTGATTGAAATGCTTGAAATAAAAAACAAGAAAATTCTTATTGTTGACGATGAAAAAAATTTGCTTGATATGCTGTCGGATATTTTATATAAAAACGGATTTTATAACGTTTATACGGCGTCCGACTGTAAAACCGCGGCGGAATTTGCGCAAGCCGGGTCAATATCGCTGTATCTGCTTGATGTGAATTTGCCGGACGGCGACGGGTTTTCGCTTTTTGAAAATTTGCAAAAAATTTCACCCGCTCCGGTGATTTTTCTTACGGCGCGCGGTGAGGGCAGCGACAGAGTCAAGGGATTGGGACTCGGTGCGGACGATTATATTGTGAAACCGTTTCTTGCGGACGAACTTGTTTTAAGGGTGAGCGCCGTGTTAAAACGGGTATACGGAATATCAAAGGTCACATCCGTATTTGCTTTATCCGATACGGTGATAGACCTTGAAACGGCATCGGTCAATAAGAACGGCGAGGAAATACCGCTTACGGCAAAGGAATATATCTTAATAAAAAAGCTGTGGGAGAGTAAAAATAAGATTGTAACGAATGACGCATTGTGCATGGCGGCGTGGGGCGAAGAATATTACGGCTGTGAAAACACGCTTATGGTGCATATACGGAGACTCAGAAAGAAGATCGAAAATGAACCGTCAAAACCGAAGCATTTGCTGACGGTCAAAGGATTGGGGTATAAATTGGTGATAAATAATGAATAAAACGAGCTTGAAAATATTTATATGCTTTACGCTTACCGCCGCGGCTGTTGCGACCGTTCTTTTGGTTATAAATGTTGTCGGTACGGCGTATATCATAGGCAGTGACGCGTCGGTGAATCTGTACGACAGATCGCCGCGGAAAACGCTTGATCTTGTAAGTAAGAATTTAACGCGGACCGACGCCGGATTTGTTTTGCCGGAGGATATTGTGCCGGATGAGTTTTGGTGTATTTTGATTGATGAAACGGGTGATGTGGTTTGGTCGGAAAATATGCCGGACGATATTCCGCAAAAATATCGGATAAATGACGTTGCGAAAATGACGCATT
>JAFLUR010000405.1 GCA_022508725.1 Oscillospiraceae bacterium | reverse complement strand
CTGAGCCGTTCCAATGTTTCTCTGCTTGGAAAATTCATGCTGTCCCTCCTTTCCTGTGTTCCGTGTTTCCCGCCCTCCCTGAACGCCGACGAACCGGTAAGATTTCCGAGCAGGATCTTCCGCTCGGTCTTGTACTCGCCGCCGATGAATCCGAGCCGCAGAAGGAAACACCTGAACGCGTATTTTTCATTATCCGTCGGACGTTCCTTTGCCGTGATCCGCTTCTGTGTTTTCGCCATTTCACAGAGCGCGGAAATAAAATGTGTGTAGGCTTTGATTGCGTCCGGATGCAATTCCGAAAACCACGGAAATGCGATTCTGTCGTCCCTTATCTCAATCGGCAGCGTTTCTGCGTTAAGCGCCTTTTTAATAAGTCCGGCTTTGGAATCCACCAGCCTTTGCAGATTTTCCAACGCCGCGTCGGTAAATCCCTCTCTCGGCATTTCTACCGCAAACCTGTCGGTATTCTCTTCCGAGCCGTCGCATGGCGTAAGTTCGATCTCGGTCAAATTGGTAGCTTCAAATCCGCGCTTCTCCAGTTCCTCTATAAGATTTTGCGTTTCGTCAAAATCCGCCTCCCTTCCGATCTCAAGCGTTCCTTCTGCTGTGATCGTATAACATTCGCCGACCTTGTAAGCGAACGTCGGCGCGCCCTGATATTCGGACGGTTTTCCGAGTATCGCGCTTATTGCCTGCACCAGCTCCTTACGAGCCTTCCCCGTTCTTTCATACGTGTACTCCATTTTAGTGTTCCTCCCTTTTTGCTTTCCGCGCACTTCCGCGCCGGTATTGACATATTAACGTAAATTTCACAATATATCAAGTAGGTATAGTACACGATTATCAGCTGTGATTTTTGTCTATTTTACATCATAATACAAGCCGCTCCGGTTTTCGGAGTTTATTTTACGACATAATATAAGCCGCTCCGGTTTTCGGAAGCGGCTTGGTTTGGTTTATATTTGATTTTCGTACATTTCTTTTATCATGTCTTCTGTAATTTCACCGTTTTCTTTCTCGAATTCCCGGATGCAGCGTTTCACCAAATATTCAAGCTGCTTGTTTGCGGTTCTCCCCTCATATCGGGCGATATAATGCAGTCTGTCCAGCAGCGGTCTGTCAATTCTCATTGTATAACGCGGTAAATTATCCTTCATAAATCATTCCTCCGTTTTGACGTAATTTTGATTAAGTATTGACTTTATTATACCGTCTTGATATAATAAAAATATATTTTGACGAAATTATGACGCATAAACGGAGGTTTTTTTATGATATTATTAATTGCCGGTTCCCGTTCAATTACCGATTACGACTTATCGCCGCACATTCCGGCGGATACCGATTTAATCGTATCCGGCGGCGCCGCGGGTGTGGACGAACTCGCTGAACGGTACGCGGACGCGCATCGTATTTCAAAACTCATTCTTCGACCGCGATATGATTTATACAGCAGAGCCGCGCCTATAAAACGAAATGCTGAGATGGTCGAAATCTGCGACCGGGTTCTGATTATATGGGACGGCAAATCCAAAGGTTCCAAATACACTGCCGATTACGCTTCCAAGCTCGGAAAGCCATTTGAAATAATCACCGTTTCGAGTAATCAAGAATAGGTCTTTATGCGGCGGCGGACGGTTTTTGCATAACCTATGTAATTACGCTTATTCCGCGCCGCAATAAAAGCATTTGTTCCGCCGCTTTGAAAAATTGTATTTATTCCCATTGGCATTGTATTATCCTTTCTTCTTTCCGCTGATCCACCACTCAAATAAGTCTGTACCCGTTTGCTTTTCATCATATATCGGCATTCCGCGCTCCCTTCGACTCTCAAGCATTCTGTCGAACGCGTGAATGTATGCCTTTTTATAGGCCGGATACCTTTCAAACTCAAACTTACGCGTTTCTGTGTTCGCCATCGGACAGCCTATGCAGCCGATCCGCTTGAATCCGCATTCATACAGCGGA
>JAFLUR010000404.1 GCA_022508725.1 Oscillospiraceae bacterium | reverse complement strand
AGAAAAATCCACTCAAAAATCCAACGATTGGAGGAATACCAAACAGGCTCTTAAACCTTTTGTATGCGGGGCAGGACTCACGCAGCGGCGGAGGTCAATGCCGTGCATGAGCCGAAAGGGACGGGAGATACGCATTTCGATACATATCTCCCGATAATTTAGTATTATTTATTTGATTAAATTTGATTTATCATTTGAGCGTGAATTATCATCTTCTGCCCCCGAAGCCGAAGGAACGTGTTCCGACGGACGCGTTTGCGGAAGCGGTAAAGCTGCCGGCAAGATTGGATTCGGATATATCCTTGATATACGCCTTGTAGGTTTTTCCGGCTTCAAGCATGGGCGAGGATACGGTCACACATTCATATTGCTTTGACGGTGTATATTCCGCTTTAACATTTCCGTTCTCGTCCGTGATATAAAAGGCTGTGCCGCCCTGCACCGTTGAGGCGGGGAATATGCTGACGGAACATTGTCGGGATGATTCGCTCTGTGCGGCAAACATGGACGATGAGCCGGATGCGATAACCGTGCCGCCGTTTAAATATATTCCCGCTGAACCGAAATCGCCGCAGTCAAGAGCACCGTTGCCGCCTCTTGTCGGACCCTCCACGATAACCGTGCCGCCGTTTACGATAATATCGCCGTTAGAGTCTATACCGTCCCCTTCGGCATTTATATTTATCGTGCCGCCGTTTATTATTATGCTGTGAACGTCATTGTCGATCTGCGCGTCCGTATTGTTTTTATCCCGTCCGAATAAAATATCCGAAATACCCGTTCCGGTCTTTTTTGAATTATCCGCGCCGGGTATATTTTGCTTTCCGGCATTACCCGGAATTTGCATATTTCCGGGATTTCCTCTTCCGGGCATATCGGGCATCGGAGCGCCGTTTTCCGGAGGAGCGGGAGGAATATCGCCGTTTTTGATATTGCCTTTTCCGGGCGCGTTTCCTCTTAAATCTCCCATGCCCGGATCGTTGCCGTTCCCGGACGCGTTTTCGTTGAATTTGCTTTTACCCGAGTTGCTGCCGTTGTTTTGACTGTTGAATTTGTTTTTGTCCGAGTTGTTGCCGTTGTTTTGACCGTTGAATTTGCTTTTATCCGAGTTGCTGCCGCTGTTTTGAGCATTTTCGTTTGAGCTGTTTTTATCCGAATTATTATCGTTCTTTCGGGCATTTCCGGTTAATTTGTTCTTGTCCGGGTTGCTGCCGTTATTTTCGGCATTTCCGTCAAATTCGTTTTTATGGGAGTTATTGCCGTTCATCGGATCGTTTCGGTTAAATCCGCCTCTGCCGCCCGGTCCCGACATACCGCCGCCGGCATTAAGACCGTCGTCATCCGAGGTTATATTTATTATTCCGTCATTCACGGTAAGAATTGCTTTGCTTTCAATGCCTTCCGTCGATTTTATTATATTGATCTCTCCGCCGTTTACCGTGACGTCTCCGTGACCGCTTATTCCCTTGCCTGTCTGTGACGATATTTCAAAGCTGCCGTCGTGTATGAGGATTTTATCCGCCGAATGTATGGCATGATCGTATGAATTTATGTTAAAGCTTCCGCCGGTCACGGTGAGTGTGGTTTCCGCTTTGAGTCCCTTTGACGAAACATCGCCGGCTGTGCCGTCCGCCGTATCGTTTTCCGCAGTGCCGTTTGTTGTTATATCAAGCGTTGTATTGCTTATTGTAAGAGCGGATTCCGATTGTATGCCGTCGCCTCCTGCGTTTATCCCGATCACGGCATTGGCGATCGTTATATCCTCATTTGCGTGTATACCGTCGTTTTCGGCCGATATGATTATAGTACCCTCGTCTATGTCTATTTTGTCATCGCTTTTTATTGCGTGATTTTTGCCTGCCGTTATATTAAGAGTTCCGGAGCCGCTTATTTTAAGATCGTCATTAGAGAATAAAACGGCTTTTGCGTCATAAAAACAAAGGCGAACCCGTCTCCTAATGGAAACGGG
>JAFLUR010000403.1 GCA_022508725.1 Oscillospiraceae bacterium | reverse complement strand
ACGCGTGCGCGCTTGCGCTAAAGAATCAGCGTATATTTTTTCGTAAATTATTTTTTGATTACCTTTAAATCAGTGTTTCCGGAAACCGTTTTTATTCATATGTTTTTTCGTAAAAAATAACCGGATTTGCCGATACAATCGACAAATTCGGTTATCTTATTTTTTCGATGATAATTTACTTTAGGGATTTTATATGTTTTTCCCCGAGCGCTTTCATATCGGAAATGCCGTTCCATATGTATGCGGAAATATATTCCGCGCCGTCGGTATTCAAACCGAAATCAAACATCTCCGATTTCCCGGTTAATTTCACCCTTTTGATTTCAACACTTATAAGCATTCCGCCCTCGTCATACGCTGCCGCGATCAAGGTTATTTCTTCATTTTCCCTTCCGCTGACGGTGATCACGGTATTTTCGGCTTCAACAACAATATCTTTGACTGTGTAATCCCATATTCCGGGTGTCGGTTCATCCGGCTTTGCCGTAGGAGTCGGTGTAGGTTCGTCCGGCTTTGTTGTGGGATCAGTCGTCGGTTCATCCGGCTTTGTCGTGGGAATCGATGTCGGTTCATCCGGCTTTGCCGTAGTATCCGGTGTCGGTTCCGGAGTTACGAAAGGCGTTTCTTCCGGCGGATTTTCGTTCTTCTTTGCGCTGTATACTTTCATATTTCCATAGCGCGTATTATCGTACCAGTTGGCGCTGTTCGCAAGCGCTCCGACCGTAATACCGCCGAAGCCGTTTACACTGCCGCTGTAATAGCGCGTATTTATTACAGTGAAAGAAGCGCCGTCATCGCTGTACGCGGTTGTGACCGCATACGCTTTCTCGCCGTTGCAGATCGCACCGTTGTCAACTATAATTCTTACAATCGTCTGACCGTTTGTGTATTTGCAGCTTGCGTTTCCGATCTCCGCAAGGAAATTTGACAATTGTCCGCCTAATGTACTGTTTACACTTCCGTCATCTTTATAGTGACGCTCGCCGTCGCCGGGGAAGAAACCGTCGTTATATTTTGCGTATGCATAGCCGAAAAACGGCTTTTTATTCAAATCAAGCAATACAGAATCGTGACAACCCACGGTCGTGCTCGAATTCAGTATAAATTCGATCGCAAACCAATCCGCACCATCGGCATAACCCGGAGTATACACAGATACCGGCGCGGCATTTTCGGGACCGTAGAACTGGAAATAATGTTTTCCGCCGACGGTTATGAAATTACCGTTCATTTGTTTTGACGCGGTCGCCTCGTCCGTCGCACCGTTCCATGTGCTTGACCATCCGGGAAGAATACCGCTTGCATCGGTCGTTATATTATAATCACTGTAGCTGCCGCTTATCGCCGATGCGTCAAATACAGTATCGCAGGTATCGGGAAGAATATTTCCGTTTGCATGATTGACGTCTACATTATACTCATTGTATTTTGTTTCCGAACCGCTGTTTAAAAGCGCTTTGTACATATCCTCCGTTATTCCCGCCACGCTCGCCGCGACAGCCCCGTCCATGCCATCCGCAGTCGTATAAGCGCGTGTGGATATTACAGGCTCGGTAAAGCTTTCAAAATCGGCAGTCGTAACACACATTCTCATATCCTTTTCGTTTGTCCACGAAATCGTGTACGTTCCGTCCGATGCGTCGCACGCAATATCATTAAGGCGTTTTGTGCCTATACAACGAAATCCTTCCTTTTTAAATTTTATAAAGTCTTTCGTTGTGTAAAGCAGGAAATATCCGTCACGATTGTCATTGTCCGCATCCTGCGAAGGGTCTGTGCGTATCGCGATAATGCCGTAGGTATCATCGCTCATTTTAAATACCGACGGCGAACGCAATGCTCTTGCTTTTCCGTTTTCCGAGTCGGCGTATACCGCGCCCAACCCATGATTTACGTCCGTAAAGCTTTCGCCGCCGTCATCACCGACAGCTATATGAACACTTCCTCCCGCCGGATTTGTTCCGGTGGTA
>JAFLUR010000402.1 GCA_022508725.1 Oscillospiraceae bacterium | reverse complement strand
GCCGTACCGCCCAGCGCTTCGATAATTGCGCGCATCGGAACAAGCGTGCGGTTATCTCGTACAACTGCGGACTGTTCGCATATAAGCGGCTCGCCGTTGATTTTTACCGACGCATAAATCTCCGCAAGATTCAGTATTGTCCAGCTGTCATCATCAGGACGCTTGATAATATACGTGTCGTCATCAATAAATTTGATATCATCAAGCTTAAAATCGAGCATATCCTCTCTGTTTACGTCGATCAGACGATAACCGGAATTCCATGTATCTGAAACCTTAAAATAAATACCGACCTTGGATATGCTGTTATAAGACTGGCTGATTATAATGTTTTCATCAATATCGATAATACCCTGATTTTGATAGGAACTCGGATCGGTATATTCCAGCTTATAGGAAAGATAATTCCCGTCATTGCCCGTCCACGACAGGGAAATGTATTTCGGCTCAATTATCACATTTCCGTACAAATCCATAACGCCTGTGCCGGCATCGGTACGGAATATTATATATCCGTTTGACTTATTGTATGAGGTTGAGAACACTCTTTCGAGAAAGCGGTAGGTTATTTCGCCGGTCTCCTTATCGTATATGGCATGCAGAGTGTTCAGAGAATAGCTCGGATCGTCATTCCCTGTATAAATAAGAGCGTATCTTTCGTCAAGGTCATTAATGTTTGTATAAAATACTTCCGTATCAGGATCGATTTCATGCAAATCAGGCGCAATGTATACCGCCCTGCCGTCAATGACTACCGTTGCATATGTCTGAGAACCTCTTACAGGGACATAGTGACGGGACGGATTTCCGTGGGGAGTTTCGAAAGCAAATTCTTCCAGATGCCGTGACGTTTCGTTCGCGCGGAATTTATGCATAACATAGCTGTAAATATAGTCGCTTATAACCTCGCCTTTAAAATTAACAGCCGCATACTTCCCGTCTTCATTTTTTATGAATCCCACCGCTTCATTCGGATTATCGGATTGATATGGTATCGCAGATTCGGCTTGACCGGTTGAATTCGATGTGCGGATATAATATTTTGAGCTATTGTAATGATTCTCGTCAAGTTTATCTGTTAAATTTCCGTCCATATCATATATATAGAAGCAATGTTCATAAGCCATAACAAAATAATCGTCCGCAGCTCCGACAAAATTACGCTGTCCTTTAATTTCAGTATACTCCCACGCGGCATAAGCATTCGTTGAAAATGCCGCCAACGCGCATATAATCGCAAATAATTTTTTCATTCCCGTTTGTTCTCCTTATATAAAAACACTATTTACCTCTTAATCTTAAACACCGTCACACTTTGCGGCGGGAATGTATATTCAAAGCTGTTTGACGGATAATCAATTTTCTCCGTAACAGGCGACACACGCATAGGATTGTCGAAATCATTTACATCGTCGGGGTCCGCCGTAAGCGTTGACACCTCTCCGCACGCCGCTGTCATGCCCTCAACGTCAACCTCCGCCGTCACCGCCGCATCGCGCACATTTACGGCTTTGATGTAAACATACTCATCATCGCGACTTGATGTAACGTAAATTTCCTCAATAGCGGGCTGCTTATCCTCAGTTGAATTCATCTTTTTACCGTCTATATACGTCGTAACATTTCGACTGTCCACCTCAAGACAAAGCGAATACTCACGTCCGGGCATAAGCGAGAATATTTCATGCGTCAGGCATGAGCCGCGACCATTCACGACCGCATTAACCTCACTGTCCTGATTCGCCCAGCCGCCAATGAACCATTGAATGAAATTCTTATCGTCCTTTTTACCGAAGAGCAGCCTAAAGCCCCTGTTACCGAATGTTCTCACAGCCTTGAATTCAATCTTGTACCGCTTTGACGTTATATCAGTAATCTTTTTCGCGTCGTCTGCGCCGAATTCGATACCGTCAAACTCCTCCGTTTTACCGCTCTCCATATCAGTAATGCGAATATCGTACACCTTGCCGCTTATCT
>JAFLUR010000401.1 GCA_022508725.1 Oscillospiraceae bacterium | reverse complement strand
CTCGGCGCAACAACATCGATATTCCCGAGTGATGAAATAACAAGGGAATTTATGAAGGCGCAGGGACGTGAAAATGATTGGATCGAGTTAAAACCGGATGCCGATGCCGTTTATGAGGAGGAAATATCGATAGATTTGTCATCGCTTTCTCCGATGGCGGCGCAGCCGCACAGCCCCGACAGGGTGGAAACGATAAAAAATATCGGTAAAATCAAGGTTGATCAGGTTGCAATCGGAAGCTGCACAAATTCATCATTTATGGATATGATGAAGGTTGCGAAAATTCTGAAAGGTAAAACGGTTCATGAAGATGTGAGCCTTGTTATAGCTCCGGGATCAAAACAGGTTCTTACCATGCTTGCGGAAAACGGCGCACTTGCCGATATGGTCGCATCAGGCGCCAGAATACTCGAATCGTCATGCGGTCCGTGCATAGGTATGGGTCAATCGCCCAAGACGGACGCAATTTCGCTCAGAACATTTAACCGCAACTTTGAGGGCAGGAGCGGAACAAAATCGGCACAGGTTTATCTTGTAAGCCCCGAAACAGCTGCGGTAAGCGCTCTTACGGGAGTTCTTACCGATCCGCGCGAATACGGAGACGCACCTGTTGTCAGTCAGCCCGAAGAATTTTTGATAAATGACAATCTTGTTATACCTCCCGCTCCCGAGGGCAGCGATGTTGAGGTTGTAAGAGGTCCGAATATTCAGCCGTTCCCGATAAATACGGAAATGACCGACACTGTTACAGGAAAAGCACTTATTAAAGTGGAGGATAATATTACAACAGACCATATTATGCCGTCAAATGCAAAGCTGCTGCCGTATCGCTCGAATATCCCGTATCTTTCGAACTATTGTCTTACACCGTGTGATGAAGAATTTCCCGCGCGCGCAAAGGCAAACAACGGCGGATTTATCATTGCCGGCTCGAATTACGGTCAGGGCTCAAGCCGCGAACACGCCGCTCTCGTTCCGCTTTATCTCGGAATTAAAGGCGTTATCGCAAAATCATTTGCAAGAATCCACATGGCAAATCTTATAAATTCAGGTATTATACCCATGACATTTGTTAATGAGGATGATTACGATAAAATCGACAGAGATGATGAACTGCTTATAAATGAAGCGATAAGCCAGATTGAAAACGGTGAGATCGTAACCGTAAAAAATGTGACAAAGAATTTTGTGTTTAATGTGAATGTTTCCGTTTCCGAAAGACAAAAGCAAATGCTGCTTGCAGGAGGTCTTTTGAATTTCACAAAAAATTCGGTAAGCAAGTAAATATCAAAGGGGCGTAATCCGCGCCCCTTATTCTTTTTCCTTTTTTTGTTTTTCTATCATGGAATACAGCTTTTCCAAAGCGTCTCCGAGTCCGCCCACACTGTCTATTATGCCGTGCTTTACGGCATTTTCTCCGAATAATATCGTCCCCACATCATTTGCTATCTCATCCGTCGCAAGCATAAGCTTTTTTAGGGAGTTGTAATCTATGGATGAATGAGCGGTTATAAAGTTCAGTATCCTGTCCTGTATTTTCTGCATATTATCAAAGGTTTGTATCACGCCTATAACAAGTCCGCTTACTCTGAGGGGGTGTACGGTCATTGTTGCCGACGGCGCGATTATCGAATAATCGGTAGCCACGGCAAGCGGTACGCCTATACTGTGTCCGCCGCCGAGGACGAGCGATACCGTAGGCTTGCGCATACCTGCGATCATCTCGGCCATTGCCAGTCCCGCCTCAACATCTCCGCCGGCTGTATTCAGTATCACAAGCATACCGTCAATGTCCGGATTCTCCTCTACAGATACCAGCTGCGGCAAAACGTGCTCATACTTTGTGCTCTTGTTCTGAGGCGGGAGCAGTGTATGTCCCTCTACCTGTCCTATTATCGTAAGACAATAAATATTACCTCTCGGATTTTGCGTTTCTACACTTCCGCTCTTTTCTATTCGTTCAAGCTGTGAATTTTCACAGTCA
>JAFLUR010000400.1 GCA_022508725.1 Oscillospiraceae bacterium | reverse complement strand
AAATAAGCTTCACATTAAAGACGGTTCGTTTTTTCGGACCGTCTGTTTTTTTATTCGTTTCACATAAATAATTTTTTCGGAAATATTTTTTAAAAATTATAATCAATTGTTGAAATATAGATCGGTTTTTGATATAATAATAAATAAAACAGGAAAAAATGTATCAATATAATGGTAGATCGAGTAAATTATGTGAAAGGAAGTCATAAATTGAAACGTTTTACCGTTAAACCTCTGTGGATTCCGTGGCTTGTATTTCTGACAGCGGCGATTGCGTATAAATATTTTTTCGGAACGGAACAGATATTCGCATTTGCTTCAAAGCTCGCGGGCATACTCAGACCCTTTGTCGTGGGATTTGCTGTCGCATATATAGTGAATATTCCGGCCGTAAAAATAGAGCCGTTTATTTCAAAGCATATGAAAAACCCTCGTCCGGCGGCAATTGCGACAGTGTATATAATTCTTGTATTGATAATTGTTGTTTCGGCAACGCTTTTATTTCCGGTCGTTCAAAGCGGTATCACGGAGCTTATGGGAAATGCGCCGGAATATTATGAAAAGGCAAGAATGTTTTTGAGGAAATGGGATAATATAGGCATAACCGATTATCTTAACGGAATTTTGTCGGAAACCGAGCTTCCTGTTTCAAATATAGGCTCTTATATGAAAAATATCGCCGACCTTACGGGAGGTATCGCGGATATTTTCATATCGGTCATTGTGGCGGTTTATTCATCTGTTTCCGCCGGGAAAATAAAGAAAAGGATTAATGAGGCGTCAAAGATATTTATACCGTCGGGTATGCTTGAAAAAATAAAAAGAGCCGTTGAAATTGCGGATGGTGTTTTTTCCGAATATATTGTTTCAAAGGGAGCGGACGCGCTTATCGTTATGCTGCTGTCGGCTGTTATAATGGGACTTATGCGAGTAAAATACGCGGCGGTGCTTGCGGTAATTATCGGACTTTTTAATATGATCCCGTATATCGGCGCGATTGTGTCCGGGGCGGCGGCGGTGTTGCTGACATTTATTACGGGCGGTGCTTCCCGGGCAATGCAGCTGCTTGTATTTCTTATCGTGCTTCAGCAGGCGGACGCTAATTTTATATCGGTAAAATTGATGGGTCACAGCCTTGATCTCGATCCGCTTGAGGTTATATTCGCCATATCGCTCGGAGGCGGATTTTTCGGAGCGGCGGGAATGTTTTTTGCGGTGCCGGTTTTCGCGTCCGTCAAAGAGATATTTGCGGATATTATGAGGACCGGAAATGCGAATATGCATGAAGGGGATACGGCGGAGAAGAAACAGTAAAAAATAATGTTTGGGAGTTATGAATTATGACAGCAGCGGTAATGGGAGGCGGCGCTTCCGGAATTATGGCGGCAATAGCGGCGGCGGAAGAGGGGGCAGATGTGATACTGCTCGAAAGGCTTGACCGTGTGGGAAAAAAAATTCTCGCGACCGGCAACGGAAGATGCAATATTACAAATATGAATGTTTCGCCCGAAAATTATTACAGTATCGGAAAAAGTACCGGGCAGACTGCGGCGGCAAGAAAATTTGCCGGAGACGTTATCGGACGTTTCGGAGCTGAAAATACGCTTGAATTTTTCGACAGCATCGGTGTCATGACAAGAGCGGAGGATAAAGGCAGGGTTTATCCGTATACAGGGCAGGCGTCATCGGTGCTTGACGCGCTGAGATTCAGAATGGATGTTCTCGGGGTAAAGACGATATGCGGTTTTGAGGCGCGGAAAATAGAAAAGGCGAAGGACGGCGGGTTTGAGATAGTATCGTATTCGGGAGAAAGGATAAGAGCGGATAAGGCGGTGGTTGCCTGCGGAGGACGCTCGTCGCCGTCGCTCGGCTCAAACGGGAGCGGATACGATATTTTGAAAATGCTCGGACACAGCGTTACCGAGGTTTATCCGTCGCTTGTGCAGATCGAAACCGACAGATCGGTTGTAAAGGGTCTGGCGGGTATA
>JAFLUR010000040.1 GCA_022508725.1 Oscillospiraceae bacterium | reverse complement strand
ATATTTGGGAACTATTCTCTTTCTTTTTGTCACACATCAATTATAACATAACATTTTTGAAAAATTCTTTATAAATTATTCGGGAGCGGCGGCGGCTGTTCCGGCGCCTTCCCAAAGGAAGTGTTGTATATTACGGTGCATACGGATTTCGTTTGTACGATTATTACGGTATAAAAAGACAGTCGCCCGTTTCGCAGATGAGCGACTTTAAATAAAAACGTCAAAGCCGCTTCCTATTTATCCGGATTTTATCACACTGCGGTGTTTTTGTCAAGATTATTTCCGGTGATTTTTCGGTTTTCGAAATTTATTCGAAATTATATTCCGTCTTTTCCACTTGATTTTTTCGGCTTGTTATGATATTATTATGATACGGTGAAAGCACCGAATTTTAATTAAAAGGGATGTTTATATGGCGGATAAAAATAAACTCGGAAAAAATCTGACGGTGGAACGCAAGCTTGAGGCGGAAGAGAGAAAAAAAGCGGTCGTTTCGGTAATGTCGGCTATAGAAAAGCAGTACGGCAAGGGCAGTATCATGAAGATGGGCGAAAGAAGCACATTGAATGTTGAAGCCATACCCACAGGCGTGCTTACGCTTGATGTCGCGCTCGGAATAGGCGGAATACCGAGAGGCAGAGTTATAGAAATATACGGTCCCGAATCATCGGGCAAGACGACGGTCGCGCTGAATATTATAGCGCAGGCTCAAAAGGCGGGCGGCGAGGCGGCATTTATCGACGCGGAACACGCGCTTGACCCCGTATATGCGGCAAAATTGGGTGTTGATGTGGATAATCTGCTTATATCGCAGCCCGATACGGGTGAGCAGGCGCTCGATATAGCGGAGGCACTCGTGAGATGCGGAGCGATAGACGTTATCGTGGTCGATTCGGTCGCGGCTCTTGTTCCCAAAGCCGAAATAGAGGGAACGATGGGCGACGCGCACGTCGGTCTTTTGGCGCGTCTTATGTCGCAGGCTTTAAGAAAGCTGACTGCCATAACAAACCGTTCCGGAACGGCGGTGATTTTTATAAATCAGCTCAGAGAAAAGGTCGGCATATCCTACGGAAATCCCGAAACCACAACCGGCGGACGCGCGCTGAAATTCTTCTCGTCGGTCCGTATCGAGGTAAGAAAATCCGAAGTCCTCAAAAACGGAACGGAAGTGGTAGGCGTCAGAACAAAAACCAAAATAGTGAAAAACAAGGTCGCCCCGCCTTTCCGTGAGGCGGAATTTGACATAATATACGGCGAGGGCATTTCAAAAGAGGGAAATATTCTCGATGTGGCGATAGATCTGGACGTTATCCAAAAAAGCGGTTCGTGGTTTTCGTACAACGGAGAAAAGCTCGGTCAGGGCCGTGACAATATACGCAGATATATGGCGGAAAATCCCGAATTCACCGCAGAGATAGACTCGAAGGTAAGAGAGCTTCTCAGGGATGCGGATATGTCATTTGCCGGAAAAAAGGATGCGGCGGAAACCCCCGCGCCGGGCGGCGCCGATGGAACACCGGGAAATGCTGCTGCCGATGATATTGTGGAAGTTACCGAAAATAGCTTAAACACTTTCGGGGAATAAAGCAAAATAAACAAAAAATATATATTTTCCAAAAATATATTGACGATAGGTCCGTTTTATAATATACTTAATGTATGCTTATGTTGATTTGTAAGAGTATTATTTAAAGAAGTGAGTTTTCATAAATTATTTGAGGGGGCATTTTTATTATGTTTTCAAAAGACGTTTCTGTACAAAATCAGGTTGGGCTTCACGCAAGACCTGCTACATTTTTTATCCAGAAAGCCAATGAGTTCAAGTCTACCATATGGGTGGAGAAGGACGAAAGAAAGGTAAATGCAAAAAGTCTGCTCGGAGTATTGTCGCTCGGTATAACAAAGGGTACGACCATCAATATTATGGCTGACGGCGCCGATGAAGAAGCGGCGGTCAACACTCTTGTGGATTTGATCAATTCCAATTTTGTTGAATAACAAAACCTTGTAAAATTATTTAATAATCGGCAGGTTAGGGAAGTTTCGTATTGGGACTTCTCTTTTTCATATGACCCCGCCTGCCGGTCCGCAGAATACATAAATTTACGGTACGGAGAGGAATGATTTGTATGTTTGATTTGCAAAACGAGCTTAAAATGCTTCCCGAACGCCCGGGAGTATATATTATGCACTCCTCCGATGATACCGTTATTTATGTGGGAAAGGCGAAAATACTCAAAAATCGTGTAAGACAGTATTTCGGCAGCGGAAAAAATCACACGCCGAAGGTAAAAGCGATGGTGGCGAATGTCGCGTATTTTGAATATATCATAACCGATACCGAGCTTGAAGCGCTGGCGCTTGAATGTAATCTTATAAAAAAATATCGTCCGAGATACAATATTCTGCTTAAAGACGACAAGCATTATCCGTATATAAAGGTAACGATGAACGAGGATTATCCGAAAATCACGACCACACGCAAATGCCGCGACGACGGCGCGAAATATTTCGGACCTTACACCGGCTCAAACACCGTGCGAAACACTCTCGAAGTCGTGCGGAAAATTTTTTCGCCGCCCGTATGCGGCAGAAAATTCCCCGATGATATAGGCAAAGGACGCCCCTGTCTGAATTATCACATAAAAAATTGCTTTGCGCCCTGCACGGGAAAGGTTTCCCTTGAGGAGTACAGACAGGTTTTCTCGGATATATGCTCCTTTCTTTCCGGAAATCACGGCAGTATCCTAAAAGACCTAAACGAACGCATGAAAAAATACGCGCGGGAGCTTGAATATGAGCGTGCCGCGGACATACGCGATAAAATAGCGGCGATAGAAAAGCTTGATGAGAGCCAGAAGGTGATAAATGCTTCAAAGCATACGAATTCCGACATAATAGCGATATCCTGCGATATGAGCCTTGCATTTGTCGAGGTGTTTTTTGTAAGAGAGGGCAAGGTCATCGGACGCGAAAATTATCGCATGGAAAATGCCGATACGACCGATACAAGCTGTGAGGCCGTAACGACCGATTTTATCAAGCTGTTTTACTCGGCGGCAGCCTATGTGCCGGAGGAGATCATATCGGAATTTGCGGTGGACGACGAGGAGCTTATATGCGGATTTCTTTCCGAAAAAGCCGGAAAATCGGTAAAGCTCACCGTTCCCAAGAGGGGCGATAAGAAAAAGCTTGTGGCACTCGTTAAGGAAAACGCCCTGCTTGCGGCGCAAAATTACAAGACGGAAAAGCTGAAAGCGGAAGAAAAAAAGAGCATACTGCCCAAATTAAAAAGTCTGCTGGGTCTTGAAAGGGACCCCGTAAGGATCGAATCATACGATATATCCAATATATCCGGAAGCGATAATGTCGCGGCGATGGTCGTGTTTACAAACGGAATTGCGGACAGGAAAAATTACCGGAAATTCAAAATAAAGAGCCTTACCGATACGGGCGCGGACAGACAGGCGAACGATTACGCCGCGATGCGCGAGGTTATCTACCGGCGTATGCGCGAGGCGCTTGACGAAGAAAATCGGATAAACGCGGGAGAGCTTGAGCGGGAAAACGCAAAATTTCTGCCTCTTCCCGACTGCATATTCCTTGACGGCGGCGCGGGACACGTTTCGGTCATAAAGGAGCTTTTCGAGGAGATAGACTGCGATATACCGCTGTTCGGCATGGTTAAGGACGACAGGCACAGAACCCGCGCAATGGTAGATTCAAGCGGACGCGAAATAGAAATATCCATGATAAGCAATATATTCGCGTTTGTCACGAGAATACAGGATGAGGTCCACCGCTGTGCGATAGGCTATCACAGACAGCTCAGGGAAAAGAACGCCGTCAGATCGGAGCTTGACGATATAAAGGGAATAGGCGAAAAAAGGCGGAAGATGTTATTTGAAAGGTTCAAAACAATTGAGAATATGAGAAACGCGCCGGAGGAGGAGCTTGCGGCGGCCACAGATAAAAGAACGGCAAAAATTCTGTACGACTGTTTTCACGGGGAACAAGGAAATTGACAGCCTTGCGGCAATGTAAAAGGAGCGAATACAATTTGAAAAGATCGATATATATAATTCTTGCGGTGCTTACGGTATTTTTATCGGCGTGCGATATTGATATTCCGAATATTCCGGGCATCGAAAATCAAAACCCGGCTGAAAACGGCGGGACGGACGGCAATGAGCTTGTTATCGACCGGAATGAAGGGGTATTAAGACTTCCGATATACGAATATGACACACTCAACCCTCTTTTTACGAAATCATCATCGGTAAGAGAGGCAATGAGACTTATATATGAGCCGCTGTTCGACGTAACCGGGGATTATACCGCAAAGCCGGTCCTTGCCGAAGGATACACCGTTTCGGACGGAGGAAAAAAAGTGACCGTCCGGCTGAAAAACGGCGTAGTATTCCATGACGGAGCCAAGTTTACCGCGAATGACGTAAAATACACCTTTGAGCTTGTAAAGAATTATAAAGGAAAATATCTCGAATATGTGCGTGACGTGAGATCATGCGAGACGTCGGGCGAAAACACGGTCGTTTTCAATTTATCGAAACCCGTGGCGAATTTTGTGTCGCTGCTTACCTTTCCGATAGTGAAAAACAAATCCTCATACGCCGCCGACCAAACGTTTGTTCCGAACGGTACCGGCGCGTACAGATATGCGGGCAGGGGCGATGTGAAGGAATTAAAGCTCACCGCAAACGAAAATTGGCATGATATTATCCCGGGCATAAAGGAAGTGTCGCTTATGACAATGACCGATAAGCAGATGGCAATATATGCGTTCGGCGCGAATGAGGTGGACTGCATAACGGGGCGCGCGGTGAATTTGTCAAAATACAATCCCAAGGGCAAAAACAATATGTACAGCTACACGTCAAACGACCTCACCCTTATAGGAATGAATTTTTATAATTCCGTATTCTGGGGAAAGAGCACAAGACAGGCATTTTCATATCTTATCGATAAAGAATCGATAATGAAGAATATCATATATCAAAGAGGAACGAGAACCGATGTCCCGATAAATCCCGATTCATGGTATTATATGGCGCATAATGAAGTGTACGAATACGACCCGGCAAAGGCGGAGGAGCTTTTGGCTCTTGACGGCTGGGTAAGAGGCGAGGACGGGGGTTTCAGCAGAACCTTCAACAACGCACCGCAAAAGCTCAGCTTTAATATCCTTGTCAACGGGGAAAATGAGGAAAAGCTGGATATCGCAAATGAAATAGCGGAAAAGTTCATAAGCTTCGGCATTCCCGCGGGAGTCCGCGCGCTTTCGTATGACGAATACCGCAGCGAGCTCTCCCTCAAACAATTTGATATGGCTGTGTGTGAGATAACACTGCCGAATAATATGGATCCGTCCATGCTGCTCTCATCAAGCGGCAATTATTTCACCTACAGCAATCCGAATATGGACAAGCTGCTTGACGACATAGGAATGATAACCGACAAGCAGGCTCTGGTATCCTATTACAGCGATATATGCAGTCTGTTCATCGACGACGCTCCCTTTATACCGCTGTTTTTCCGTGAGGGAACGCTCATATGCAGCACCCGGATAGTCGGAGAAATTCTTCCTGGACCGGAAAATGTATTTGCCAATATATATGAATGGTATATACAAAAAACACCGAATAATTAAAAATCGAAAAATAGGGCGGTATACTATGGAAAATATTGCAAGAGTCATAATAATAGGCGCGGGACCCGCGGGAATGACGGCTGCGGGCAGGCTCGGCGAAAGAAATATAGAAAGCGTTATTCTCGAAAGGAATAATTATGAGGGCAGAAAGCTCAGGATAACCGGCAAAGGCAGATGCAACATAACCAATTCGGCGGATATTGAGGATTTTTTTGCGAATATCCCGACAAATCCCAAATTTTTATACAGTGCGCTTTACGGCTTTACGAACAACGACATGATCGCACTGCTTAATTCTTTGGGTGTAAAAACAAAAATCGAGCGCGGCGGCAGGGTATTTCCCGAATCGGACAGAGCGGAGGACGTATCGCTTGCGCTGCGCAGATATGCGGAGAAAAAAGGAAAAATAATAAAAAGGCTTGCGCGTGAGCTTATCGTCGAAAATTCGCAAATTGCGGGAGTCCGTACCGACAAGGGCGATATTTATGCGGATAACGTTATTTTGGCGACGGGAGGATGCTCATATCCGGTCACCGGCTCGGACGGAACGGGAATGAAAACGGCGGAGGCTGCCGGGCATACGATAATCACGCCCAAGCCGTCGCTTGTGCCGATAGTTACCGAGGAAAAATTCACGGCGGAGCTGATGGGACTGTCACTGAAAAACGTAAAACTGACCGTTGTCGGAAATAAGGAAAAGACGGTATTTTCACAACGGGGCGAGATGCTGTTTACGCATTTCGGGATAAGCGGACCGCTTGTTTTATCGGCAAGCAGCAGGATGCGCCCAAACGAAAAATACAGGCTTTTCATAGATTTAAAGCCCGCGCTTGACATCGAAACGCTTGATAAGCGGCTTTTGCGCGATTTTGAGAAATATCGCAACAAGCATATCATAAACGCGCTCGGCGACCTTTTGCCCAAAGCCGTCATACCCGTTATAATATCTCTGAGCGGTATACAAACGCATACTCCCGTGAACGAGATAACAAAGGAGCAAAGACGCGGACTGTGCGCGGCGGTAAAAGCCGTGCCGCTTACATTTAAGGAATTCCGTCCCATTGACGAGGCCATCATAACCTCGGGCGGGATCAAAACGGGAGAAATAAATCCGTCCACAATGGAATCAAAGCTGATAAAAGGACTTTATTTTGCGGGAGAGATAATAGATGTTGACGCGTATACGGGCGGATTTAATCTTCAAATCGCATATTCAACGGGGTATCTTGCCGGAGACAGTATTGCGGATAAGCTGACAATGTGAGGGAAAGGAAATGCCTAATGGAGTATAACGGAAAGAAAGGGAAATTTTCGGGGCTGCTTTTATGCACCGACCTCGATGATACTCTGCTGACAAGCGATAAAAGAGTATCCGAACAAAACAGGAATGCGGCGGAATATTTCAAGTCGGAAGGAGGTCTTTTTACCTTTGCGACCGGGCGTATTCCCTACGGCGCAAAGCTGATGCTTGAGCATATTGTGCCGAACTGCCCCATGCTGTGCTTTAACGGCGCGGGAATATATGATTTTGAAGAGGACAGGCTTGTATGGAATATGCGTCTGCATGAGGATAAGATAAAGATACTTGAATTTGTCGAGGAAAAACTGCCTTTTACGGGAATTGAGATATGCACGGCGGATAAGCTGTATTTCAGCAAAACAAACGAAGCGGTCTACGAGCATAAACGGCATGAAAGACTGCCCGATCTGTTCGCCGATTATCATGATATAGACAAAAACGAGGAATGGGTCAAGGTACTGCTTATGCAGAATGAAAACGAGATCGCACAGGTACGCAGCGTTATAGCCGGCTCGGAATTCAACGACCGTTTCGATTTCATTCAAAGCAGTCCCAAATATTACGAAATCATCCCCAAAGGAGCTTCAAAGGGCAACTGCCTTTTGAGGCTTGCGGATATGCTGGGGATAAAAAACGAAAATGTGATCGCCGTCGGGGATAATGAGAACGATTTATCCATGATAAAAGCGGCGGGAGTCGGAATTGCCGTAGCAAACGCGATAGACAGTGTCCTTGCGGCGGCGGATATCATTACCGTGGACAACAATTCTCACGCGCTTGCCGCGGTAGTCGGCAGGCTGGATGCCGGCAGATAAAAAGGACAGATATTATGAAAGATAATGATTTTTCAAAGGGCGCGGTTTGGAAGCATATCACGCTTATGGCGCTGCCGATGATGACGGCGCAGCTGGTGCAGGTATGCTACAGCGTTATTGACAGGGTATATATCGGTCATATGGAGGGAGCGTCCTCGCTTGCTCTTACCGGACTCGGGCTTACCTTTCCGGTAATTACCGTTATATCGGCATTTACACTTCTTTTCGGAATGGGCGGCGCGCCGCTTTGCTCCATAGCCCGCGGAATGCATGATAAAAAAAGAGCCGAAAGGATCATGGGCAACACCTTTGTTATGCTTTGCATCGCGGCGGCGGTCATGATGCTTTGCGGCTATTTGTTTTTAAAAAAGCTGCTGTACGCGTTCGGGGCAAGTGATGCGACATATTCGTATGCCCGGGAATATATGCTGATATATCTGGCGGGAACGCCCTTTGCAATGCTCGGCACGGGCATGAACGGATTTATAAATTCTCAGGGGTTTGCCCGGACGGGTATGGCAACGGTAATGCTGGGCGCGGCGGTCAATATCCTGCTCGATCCGTTGTTTATATTCGTATGGAATATGGGAATAAAGGGCGCGGCGGCGGCAACGGTAATATCACAGGCGGTATCGGCTGTATGGGTGATGAAATTTCTTCTCGGAAAAAAAACGCTGCTTTTGCTTAACCGCGCCGGTATGCGGCTTGATATAAAGCTGATAGGCGAAATCACCTCTCTCGGTCTTACGGGATTTATCATGGCGGGAACAAACGGCGCCGTGCAGATAGCCTGCAACAATGCGCTGCGGGAATACGGCGGAGATCTGTATATCGGTATAATGACGGTACTTAACTCGGTAAGAGAAATGTTTATTCTTCCCGTTCAGGGAATAACCAACGGCGCTCAGCCTGTCATCGGATACAATTACGGTGCGCGCGAATACGACAGAACAAAAAAAGGCATTGCCTTTACAACCGCGATATGTATAATCTATACGGTGCTTGCGTGGCTGATCATTGTGCTTTTCCCGAAAACATTCATCCGTGTTTTCACATCGGACGCCGATACGCTGAAATTCGGGGCGGAGCCTTTAAAAACATATTTTTTCGGATTTTTTCTTATGGCTCTGCAATTTTCGGGACAATCGACCTTTGTTGCTCTCGGACAGTCGAAATATGCCGTATTTTTCTCGCTTATGCGAAAGATATTTATAGTCGTTCCGCTCACGCTTATTCTTCCGAAAATGTGGGGTTTGGGAGTAAACGGCGTGTTCATCGCGGAGCCCGTCTCAAACGCGATAGGCGGCATAATATGCTTTGTTACCATGATTTTTGTTGTAGGGCGTATTTTGCGCGAATAACATACGCCTTATCTGCCGAATAAAAAAACAGGCACGGTGATGCCTGTTTTTTATTTCCGATTGTTTTTTCGATTATTTCGCAGCTATATAAGGCGCTATAGAGCCTGCAAGCTCGGATATGCTCATTGTCTGGAGCCATACCTTACCCGGACCTTCAAGTCTTGCAAGGAACAGACCCTCACCGCCGAAAGCGATATTTTTAAGACCCTTTACAACCTCCGCGGTATATGTAACACTGCTTTCAAAAGCTCCTATATTTCCCGAATCAACCTTTAAAACCTGTCCCGGAGCAAGCTCGACCTCCTTAATGCTTCCGGAAATCTCAAGAAAAACGGTTCCGCTGCCGGTAATCTTCTGCAATATCCAGCCCTCGCCGCCGACAAGACCGGCGCTTACTCTTGTTGTTGTCATTTCAACATTAACGGTCGTATCGCCCGCAAGATAAGCTGTTTTCTGAGCAACATACTGCTTGCCGCCGCTGAGGTCGAGAGCAAGTATATCGCCCGGTACAGAGGATGCAAAAGTAATGCTCGCATCTTTTTCGGCTGTGTATGTATTGATAAACAAGGACTCGCCCGTAAGCATACGACTCAAACCTTTTTTAAAACCGCCCGTGCTTGTTTTCATTGTAAGACCGTCGGTCATCCAGCACATTCCTCCCGCCTGAGTATTGACGCTTTCTCCCTTGGCAAGATTTACCGTAACCGCCGGCATGGGCGCACCGAAAATTTCATATTTCATAGTAATCAACAAATCCTTTCATTTGGTAATATATATAACCGGTTTTGCGGAATACTTATGCGGCATATTCCGCGCGGATATTCCCTAACCCGTTACAATAATATTATTTCATATATTCGACAAAAAGTCAAGTTTTTTTTAATATTTAAGTAAACACCGATTCAGCTGAATTATTTTTTTATATTGATTTATCCGGTGTTTCCTTAAAAAATTTGATATAAACGAACCCGACAAAAAAAGACACACAAGCGGTAACACTTGTGTGTCTGGAGCTGAAAATGGGACTCGAACCCACGACCTACGCATTACGAATGCGTTGCTCTACCAACTGAGCTATTTCAGCATATATATTTTGCCGAAGAACCTAACGTCAATATTTAATTCTTCGGCAAAATACGATCGATTTTAGCATTGACTCAATAATTTTTTTGCCGCCTCATTGATCATTCTGCCATCCGCCCTGCCTTTTACCTTAGGCATGACCTCCGCCATTATCCTGCCCATATCCTTCATGGATGAGGCGCTTGTACTTTTTATTGCCTCGGCAACTGCTTCCTCAATCTCCTCGGCTGTAAGCTGTTTGGGCAGATATTCCATCAAAACATCCATCTCCGCCTTTAATTCGGCGATTAAATCGTCTCGGCCACTCTTCTCATAATCAGGGAGGACATCCTTTCGCTGTTTCAGCTGTTTTGCGATCACATCAATAATTCCGTCATCTTCAAGAGTTACCTTATTGTCCTTTTCAACCTGTAAAATTCCCGCGCGTATCATCTGAACGGTATTTTTACGAACAATATTTTTGTCTTTCATTGCCGATTTCAAATCTTCGGCCAAACGTTCCTTGAGTGCCATAATAATATCTCCGCTTATCAAAAATATCCAAACATCTTGTTATTTTCTTATTTAAACTTTCTTTTACGAGCCGCTTCGGATTTCTTTTTGCGCTTTACACTCGGTTTTTCGTAATGCTCGCGTTTTCTGATTTCCGACATAACCCCCGACTTCGCACACTGGCGTTTGAATCTTCTGAGAGCGCTGTCCAATGACTCATTATCTTTAACTCTTATTTCAGACACTTTGTTTCCCTCCCTCCGGCAAGTCAATTCTATCATGGATGAACAATAGAATACAACAACACTTATTATAACTTATTTTATGGTATAATGTCAATACTTTGTTTGAAATTTTTATATATTTTTTTATATTACGACTCTCCGGCGCCGAAAAAAAGAATATTTCATATATATACGGCGAAATATTCAAGGAATATTTTTTGAATATTCAAAAAAATGACGGGCATTATTTTATTTCACCCGGGTATAATAGGCTTGAAATGAAATTACGGAAAGGCTTAGTGGAAACATTATGAACGGAAAACCGGAAATAAACGCCGGAATATTCTGCATCGGCGCCGGAGGATATACGATAATCGAGCTTTTATACCGCGGCTATACGCACTGGACAATGACGCTTACGGGCGGAATATGTCTTTTGCTTTTATACCGCATATTCCGCCGTATGCGGGGCCGGTCCCTGCTTGTCAAGGGACTTGCCGGAGCGGGAGTCATTACCTGTGTTGAATTTGCGGTGGGATGTATTGTAAATATTTATTTTAAATGGAATGTATGGGATTACAGCGGTATGTACATGGATATACTCGGTCAGGTCTGCCTTTATTATTCATGTATGTGGTTTCTGCTCTCCTGCGTTATCGCCGCGATCACGGACTTTACGGAAAAACGCCTCGGGCATATGACTTAACGAAGGGGCTGTTGCAATTGAGCATTGTAAAGTGCTCATTTGCCGCCACGGAAATTTTTTAAAAAGGTATTGACAAGCATAAAAAAGTATGCTATAATAAGTAAGTCATTTGGTGAGGGCGTATAGCTCAGCCGGGAGAGCATCTGCCTTACAAGCAGAGGGTCATAGGTTCGATCCC
>JAFLUR010000004.1 GCA_022508725.1 Oscillospiraceae bacterium | reverse complement strand
TTCCGAGTAAGTTCCTGTAAATTTCGTAATCGATGTCCTTGAAAACATTGAATATTACCTCCATATCGCTGTCTGTCCGGTCTATATATTTCATAACAGTCCGGATCGCAATTTCTGCCGCCTTATCATTCGGGAAACGGAACTCTCCCGTGGATATACAGCAGAAAGCAATACTTTTTACACTGTTTTGTTCTGCAATATCCAAGCACGAGCGATAACAGGACTCAAGCAGCTTTTTATCATTTTCCGTAAGTCTGCCGGATATCATGGGACCGACTGTGTGAATTACATATTTACAAGACAAATTATATGCCGGTGTGATTTTCGCTTTGCCTGTTTCCTCCTCTCGTTCCTGCACTTTCATAAGCTTTGCACATTCAAGCCGCAGCTGTACTCCGGCATATGTATGGATACAGTTATCTATACAACTGTGGCAAGGAGCATAACATCCTGTCATACCGCTGTTCGCAGCATTGACAACAGCGTCGCACCTGAGCGTGGTAATATCACCCTGCCATAAATAAATCCCCTTTGATACGGGCGATAATTCTGCAATGTCGGTAATACCCTTTGCAGCGGTTTCCTCTTTCAAATATTCGTCCTGCACACTCAAAAAATCATCACTGATACTTGCGGGCATACGGATATTAAATAGAGAACGGAGCATACTTTTTTGTTCTGCCGTATTCTGCGGTATTACTAAGTCCTTATATCGCGGCTGTTCATCAATAAGCCGTTTGATTAAAAAAATCCGTCTTTCAGTTTGATTCATTTTCGCATCTCCGTATAGCGATGTGTCTTGCGGCTTCTGTCTTTCTGCACACCTCTTGCGTATTTGATTTCCGGATAGCCGAATCCGACAATTAAATTCATATAATGGTCCGGCGGTATTCCGAGCATTTCCCGCGCCTGCGGCGCAAGCTCACGAATTACGTCCGAGGGATAACTCATAATAGCTGTTCCGAGCCCGAACGCATTTGCCAACAGTTCAAAATAAGCGGCAGCTATATTGCAGTTCACCTTAGAATTCTCCGCCCATTTTCCCACGCATTTCTCATGCGCTATGAAAAGGTGCGGTGCGCCGCAAAACAGCAGGTCGTTTTTTCTGACCGTCTTTTCGGATTGTTTCATCTTTTTATAGTAAAAATCACTGAAACTCGATGTATAGACGCGCTTTTTTGCCGCTTCCTCCATTTTGGAATATGCGACATTCCGAATCTGTTTTACTCTGTCCTTATCGTCAATCACCGTATATTCCACATTGCCGGAATTGCCTCCTGTCGGTGCTGCCGCCATTGCGTTTAATATTCTGCTTATGATTTCCGGCTCGACATTTTTATCAAGATACCGTCTGCATGACCGGCGATTTACAATAAGCCTTTCCATATAGCCGCCCATTTCAGGCGGCGGAGGCGGAAGAGAATTTTTCGGTTCTTTGCCAAAGATAGAGATTGCTCCCGTCGGACATACCGCCGGACAATGCTCGCATCTCCAACAACCTCGCCATCCGTATCTTTCAAAGTCCTTCATTACCGGATAACCGTCAAGTCCCTGCTCTATCACCATGCCGGAGCAGGTGTTGACGCACTTACCGCACTTGATACATTTTGATTTATCTGCCGTAAAACGAGTTTTTGCTTCTATACCCATGATCTTTCCTCATTTATTCCCAATATCATTATTCAATAATTTTACTTCTGTTTTCTTTTCTCGGTTTTGATTTCGGATATTCACCGTCGCAGTATCCGAGAGTTACAAAGCAACGCGCAATGTAGTTTTCCGGCACTCCCCATTCATTGAGCAGAGCCGCGCCGATTTCATTATCGAAGGTTTCCTCCGCGCGTGAAACAATACAAGAGGATATACCGAGGTCATAGGCTTCCATAAGCATAGTTTCCGCGCAGCAGAACGCGTCGGGAATACCGAACATAAAATTCTTTTGCGCAAACACAATGCACAATGCAGGCGCACCGTAAAAACCGCTTTTGATTGTCGGATCGTCAATTACGCTCGGCTGTTCCTTAGAAACATACGATCCGATCAACTTGCTTCGGTCAAACTTAGCCATATTCATTCTGCCGAGCTTTTCAACCAATTCCGCATTGCGTATGCCGACAATCATGCTCCGCTGACCGCCGCCCGCATTTGAAGCGTATGTTCCGGCTTCAATTATTTTTTCCAAGTCTTCTCGTGATATTTGTTTATCCTTGTATTTTCGGATAGACCTTCTGTTCTTGATTGCCTCTAATAACTCCATTATACCACATCCTTCCAACACTGTGGATCTGAATCGTAAAAATCCCCGCCGGTACCTTTTGCAACGGCGGGACATCCCCGGCACCACGCTTTTAATTCACACTTACCGCATTTTTTAAACTTGTCATATTCACGATACGCTTCCATTTCACATATCCAAATATCAGCAAGTCTATCTTCAAATATATTACCAACTTTGCTTTCCGCTACTCTGCGGCAAGCATAAACATCTCCGGTGGGCAGAATGGTAATATGGCAGTTCCCGCAGTTACAGCCGCCGTAAATCATACCGTCCTCCGCCGTTTCGGGAATTTTAAATTCACCTGTTTCATATTCGTACAACGTCCAGAGATGGTCTTTTTTATTAAAGTAGGTCTTGCAGCCTTCGGCTTCGTATTCCTTGAATTTCTTATCACAAACCGTGAGCAACTCACGATATTCCTGCGGCGTCATACTCGAGTCAAGGTCGCCACCGCTCGGAACATAACGGGAAAAAGCGAATACGTTTACTCCCGCCGCTGCAACTGCGTCGATAATACCCGGAACTTCCGGTCGGTTATCGGCTGAAACCGTGGTCATTATCACGCTGCGAATCCCCGCGCGGTTAATACAGCTGATTTTTTCCAGTGTACAGTCGTATGAACCGGGTTTGCGAAACCAATCATGTGTTTCGCGCAGACCGTCAAGAGACATCTGATACTTCTCACAGCCGTAAAATTTCACTTCACGACACACTTGGTCGTTAAGATGAAACGGATTTCCGAGAATAGTAAACGGAATATTATGCTCATGTATAAGTTCAAGCAGCCGCCAAAAATCAGAGTGCAGAATCGGGTCTCCGCCGGTGATGTAGAAATACGGCGCTCTGTTATACATTTCGCAAAAATCAAGACAGTTATAAAATGTATCTTGAATTTGACTCCAATTCATCGCGTCGATTTTCTTACAGACATCAGCTGAAAAGATATAACAATGCTTACACCGTTGATCGCACTCGTCGGTAATATGCCATTGAAAAGAAAAATACTGTTTCATCTCATTATCCTCGCTTTATATATAAAATCGGTTTTACCGAGTAATAATCGAAGGCTCCCGACGGGATCACTCCCATCGGGAACTTTTTTGGACCGGGACAAATTATTTGTCGCCCGCTCCGCAAGCGGAGCCGCAAGAAGCGGGTTTTTCCTCAGACTTGTCGCCCGAACCGCACGAAGAGCCGCAGGAAGCGGGTTTTTCCTCGGACTTATCGCCTGCGCCGCAGGAAGCGCCGCAAGCCGAAGCCGACTTTTCCTCTGTCCATCCGTAAAGATTTGAAAGCGCCATTTTGGTGTCCTCCTTTAATTATTCAGGTATCCCTGTATTTATTATTATATCGGTATTTTTCATTCGCACAAGTACGCACTTTTTTATAGGGATACTTACTTTTTTGTAACTATTGGATATTCATGCGATTTTCGGGCAAAATAATTTTTTTGATATTCCGGTGTTGAGTTTTTGGGGATGTTGTAGTATAATAAGAATGTAACATTCTATTTTAATGTAATGGAGGTACATTATGAAAACAAAAGCTGAACTTATCCCTGAATGTCCTGTCGCCACAACTGTACAACTTATCGGCAATAAATGGAAATTACTTATCATACGAAATCTGCTTGTTCGACCGTGGCGTTTTAATGAATTACAGAAAAATTTAGACGGTATAAGTCAGAAGGTATTGACTGACAGTCTGCGTTCAATGGAAGAGGACGGAATAATCACACGCACCGTTTATGCTGAAGTACCGCCGAGAGTAGAATACGCTTTATCGGAGTTAGGCGAGTCAATGCGACCTATCTTAGATTCTATGCAGGCATGGGGAGAGAGTTATAAAAAGAGAATAAAATAAAAGGCAGATAAACAGCATAATCACTTATTCCGAAAAAAATGAGGTAAGCGTCCAACCCTTGATAGTTCGGACGCTTACCTCGCTTTGATTTTTAACAGCAATGCGCGGGTTGTTGATAAGTGACTTCGGCGGTGTGAAGAAATTTCTGTAAATTCAATTTTTCTATGATAAAATACGTTGTTTTACGGGCAGGAATAGCCGTTCTCTGGCTTTCCTGCCTTAACTAAAATATAGCATGAATTTTCCGGTATGTCAAGGGCGGGCTCGGTGGAGCCCGTTCATTTTACCATTGCACATGACGGAAAATTTCTGCTATCCAAGCCGTCCGTCGTACATGATAGACAACTCGCCGTATACTTTGCCCCAGTTCCTCAGCGGCATTGTCCATTTCTTCGTGGCTTCAAAGGTTGCCAGATACAGCGCTTTCAGAAGTGCAGTATCGCTCGGAAATACGCTCCTTTGACTGTTTAAACGCCGCAATACACTGTTAAGACTCTCTATCGCATTAGTAGTATACATAACCTTCCGCACATCAGCCGAGAATTTAAACATCGGCGATATTACGTCCCAATTATCTTCCCACCTCTTCATCGCATTCGGATACCTGTCCTTCCATTTATCTGTAACCGCGTGCATACGCTCATATCCGGCTTCTTCATTAGGTGCATGATAGATACTCTTTAAATCATTAGCAAATGCTTTCTTATCTTTTTCGGCTACATATTTGAGAGTATTACGTACCTGATGTACTATACAACGCTGATATTCCGTATTCGGATATGCCGCAGCAATAGATTCTTTTATGCCCGAAAGTCCGTCGGCACATAAAATCAGTATATCCTGTACACCGCGATTCTTAAGGTCATTCAATACTCCAAGCCAATATTTTGCACTCTCATTTTCGCCTGTTGTTATGCTTAATACTTCTTTCTTGCCCGCATCATTGATTCCGAGGATGATATATGCCGCTATCTTTTTTACGATATGTTCATCTCGTACCGAAAAATGTATTGCGTCTATGAATACAATCGGATATACTTCAGATAACGGTCTTTGCTGCCATTCTTCGATTTGAGGCAGTATTTTGTTTGTGACTGCTGTGACCATTCCTTCGCTTACCTCAAAACCGTAAATGTCTTCTACGATATCTGATATTTGTCTTGTTGTCATACCTTTCGCTGACATTGCTATAATTTTCTGTTCAATTTCAGATATATCCTTCTTACGCTTGGGAACAATCTGCGGTTCAAAATCACCATCACGATCCTGTGGAACGTCAATAGGGATTTCGCCGTAAGAACTGCGTAATTTCTTTGGTTTTACGCCGTTACGATAATCGGGATTGGAACTGCGTTCATAACTATCATAGCCCAGATGCTCGTCAAGTTCTGCTTCCAGCATTTCCTGAATAGTAGCGCCGAGCAGGTCTTTTAATGCTTCCTGAATATCAGCCGCTGTCTTGATGTCATATTCTTGGATTAAGCCGGCTATGATATTCTTTTTACCTTCACTCATTCTTTCTCGTCTTCTTGCCATAAACAATTCCTCCTATGATATTTTCTATTCTATCATAGAAGGAATTGTTTTTACAGACTTTTTTTCACACTCTCCGCCATAGACCCTGCCCCAATTACGCAGCGGTATTGTCCATTTCTTCGTTACTTCATATGTGGCAAGATACAGCGCTTTCAGTAATGCTGAAGCGCTTGGAAATACGCTTCTTTGCCTGTTTAATCTACGGTATGCACTGTTAAGACTTTCTATTGCATTTGTGGTATATATCACCTTTCTGACTTCCGCAGAGAATTTAAACATAGGTGTAAGCACATCCCAATTTTCTTCCCAACTCTTCATTGCGTTTGGATATTTTGAATCCCATTTCTCTTTTACCTTAAGCATATTAGTGTGTCCGCTTTCTTCATCAGCAGCGTGGTATATTGTTTTGAGGTCGTTTGCAAATTCTTTTCTATCTTTTTCCGCCACTCGTTTAAGAGTGTTTCTTACTTGATGAACGATACAGCGCTGATATTCCGTTTCAGGGAATGCTGTTTCTATGGCTTCCTTTATTCCGGTGATCCCGTCCGCGCAGAGGATAAGTATATCTTTAACTCATCTGTTTTTCAGTGAATTAAGCTCGCCGAGCCAATACTTTGCACTTTCATTTTCACTTGTGGCAATACTCAGAACTTCTTTATATCCGTCTGCATTTATACCGAGAATTATGTATGCGGCAAGTTTTTTAACAATGTGATCTTCTCTTACCGAAAAGTGAATACAATCAATGAAAACTATAGGATAAACATCTGATAACGGTCTTTTCTGCCATTCCTCAATCTGAGGCATGATTTTATCTGTAATATCACTCACCATACCGTCACTTACCTCAAAGCCGTATATATCATCTATTACTGCGGATATCTGACGCGTAGACAGACCTTTTGCATAAAGCGATATGATTTTCTGCTCGATTTCGGATATATCCCTTTTACGCTTGGGAACAATCTTAGGTTCAAAGTCACCGTCCCGATCCTGTGGAACATCAATGGGTATTTCACCGTTTTAAAAGACAAGAGCTTTTCTTTAAGCGTATATCCGAGTATTATCGTACAAATGTAAACGGCGTATCCTTTTCAATATTACTTTTCTCAAGCAATTTTGAAATTAAAGTTTCGCTCAAAGCCTCATATCCGAACTGATCAAGCTTGTACCATTTATTTGTATCGGCATCGAACCACTTTTCCTGATTGCCCTTTGATGATGTTTCGGTAATTTTATCATCCGTTACAAGCTTTATATCTTTTCTGTCTTTATCCATTGATTATCCTCTGCCATTTTCCCCTTAGTCTTTTTTATGATCTCCATCGGATCATATTCCGCAACACCGATCGCGTCGAGATATTCCTTTATGCCGTCCCGTTCTTTCGGAATACATCTCTCCTCTAAGAAATGTATAAAATCCTCCCATACCGGAAGCTTATTATTTCCGAAAGCGGTTGTTATAATATCATCCGTGTAATTTTCCGCTTTCAATATTTTATCCGTAAAATCGACATAAATCACGGTACAAAGCTCTTTGTTATCATAAAAGCTCAGTTTTTTGAGATCATGCCCCATAGCCTTTCTTTGCGATATAAATTCCTGTTTTTCCGCCGTAATATATATTTCCACTATACCACCTCTTGCTTAATATAACGCATTCATACATATTCCAGAACTGTACATACTCTCCCTATCGGAAAATCTCTTAAACTAATTTACTATTTGTATTATAGCATAATCGGTGATATAAATCAAACTTTTTCTTTACATTTTTCAATATCGGCAAAAGAAATTCCCTCCGAATACATTCTCTCAAATGCTTTGAGTATAGACAGAGTATATTTCTCGTGATCTTCGATTTTTTTTCTATAGCCGTCTTTAAATTTTCTCTGTCCTCTATTATTTCACTTATCCATCTCATCCGGCAAAATCTCGCCGTAAATTTCCTTTGTGCGGTTTAATGCTTTATTCTGGACTGAGAGCCTGTTTATCATCTTCCAATCGTCATCTTTTTGCCATCTCTTCCCGCTAACTTTGCACAAAATTCTTGAAATATACAAAGTATTCCTGCGAATTTTGTACTTTGTCAGCAGAAAAATCTACTCAAAAATCTGACGATCTCCAGATACTAAACAGACTCTGATAATGCTCATCGGTTTCAGTGAAGTAGCTATTAGCTTTCAGGTTAAATTCACTGATTACTTTCTTTAGGATAGAGGGATCATTCAGTATCTTCTGATCCGCTATTATCTTGTATTTACCTTTAGATTTATCGAAGATAACACGTCCTCTTGGGAAATCATCATACTCATACTCGTCTGAGAAATTTAATAAGGGTGCGACAACTCCGTACCATAAATCCCAATGACCTAACTTCCCGTCTACGAATCGTGCAGTGGATCCGGCTACTCCATCTCTTACAGGGGTAGCATCGCTCCAGACTTCACCTTTAATTACATAGAATGCTCCTACTTTAGATTCTCTTAATTTCACATCTTTAATAACTTCATTTACTATCGACATAATATCAAACCGCCTTTCCTATACATATACACGTTTAATTTATCTTAATGACCTCGCGGACTCATATTTATCATCTTAAAAACATCCCTTTCTTTTGTTCTGATGATACTATAAAAACAATGATATCAATGAATTGATTATATTCATTCTAACATATCCAATGTACCAAAATTGTCCCATAAGTTATGTTAGAATGAAAAAACGATAGTGTGAAGCAGAATATGAAAAACTATAGAAAACCTTATTACTTTTGTGCAGCATTTTGTACCATAAGGATGCACCAGATTAACTACAATCACAATAAAACGGAGGTAACACGATGGAAGATGATAAACTGAATAAAATAGAAAAATTAGCGAAAGATGTTTTAACTCTTTCGCGTAACACATTGCTTGTAAACCTGCGGTTTTTAGACAGAGCACTCAGTATGCTTATCTATGTTCCCTGCATGGAATACGCTATGATGACGGACGGAAAACATCTTTTTTACAATGCGAAATATCTGCTCGAGAATTTTAAGATTCAAAGGGAAATTCCCGTCCGCGACTACTTACATATCGTTATGCATTGCGTATACCGGCATATGTTTATAGGCACAGAGATTGACAGACAATTCTGGGATCTGGCGTGTGATATTGCGATTGAAAATATTATTAATGAATTGGAAACAAAATCTGTGGAAGCGATGCGCGCAAAAAAACAAAAAGCATATACCGAGGAGCTGAAACAACATATTTCCATACTCACCGCCGAAAAAATTTATGCTTATTTCAAAGATACTGACTTTGACCGAAAAAAGGCGGAATACATGAGAAAACTTTTCAAAGCGGATGATCACAAAATATGGTATATAACAGATGATAAAAAAGATAAGCGATATGACAATGGTGACGACAGCAACAACGGCGCTGAAAACAACAGAGATACTCCGACAAGCGATACAAGATCCCAATCGGAACTGTCCGCAGCATGGAAAGAGATTTCCGAACGTATACAGGTTGATATAGAAGCATTCAACAGTCAGGGCAGTCTGTACGGAAGTCTTACGCAGAACCTGAAAGAGGTCAACCGAGAAAAATACGATTATACAGCCTTTCTTAAAAAGTTTGCGGTTATGGGCGAGGTTATGAAGATCAATGATGATGAATTTGACTATATCTTCTACACTTATGGTCTTAAGCTTTATAAAAAAATGCCGCTGATAGAACCATTGGAATATAAGGAAGTAAAACGAATAAGGGAATTCGTGATAGCGATCGACACTTCCGGCTCTGTTTCCGGAGATCTGGTGCAGAAATTCATAGTGAAAACCTATAATATAATGAAAAGCACAGAAAGCTTTTTCTCGAAAATAAATCTGCATATCATTCAATGCGACGCCGAAATTCAGGAACATGTAAAAATCACATCTCAACATGAATTTGACGAATATTTAAAAACAATGCAGATAAAAGGACTTGGCGGCACGGATTTCCGAGTAGTATTTTCCTTTGTTGACAGGCTTATAAGAGAAAAGGAATTTATCAATCTGAAAGGACTCATCTATTTCACGGACGGTTTCGGCTCTTTTCCGGCGAAAATGCCGGACTACAACACGGCATTTATATTTATTGAGGACGAATTTAATAATCCCGAGGTCCCACCTTGGGCAATCAAGCTGATATTACAAAAAGAAGAAATATAGGAGAAATGAAAATGTCATTTGATATCCGAATGAAAATTCTAAGGAAATACTATGAGGAACCGGGTATAACCGAGATTCATATTCCCGAAGAAGTAGAGAAAATAGGAAAAAGCGCCTTTGCAGAATGCTCATCACTACAATCTGTTCATATTCCGGATAGTGTACAATCCATTGGAGACAATGCATTTCGCAATTGTAAAGAGCTTTGCGAAATAATATTTGACGGTGAGCCGGAAACTATCGGTTTACTTGCGTTTTATGGCTGCTGGAACATGAGCCGGATTGAAAGTAAAAATACGGCTGCTTCATATGTGAAAGATTTTATGAAACGTATGAAAACAGGAATAATGACTATGGAAGAAGGGCGCGCGCTGTATAAGCTTTCCATACGTAAAGGAACTGTTTCAGTGAATGGTTTTTCAAATGTTATCAGCGGCGATATTACATATACATATAAATTTCCTGATCATATGAAAAATGAACATTACATTGTATTCCCTGCAAAGATAGGAGAGTTCAAAGTCAGTCATATTGCGTGCAGAAGCATTCCTGACAATGCAATCGTTTATTGCGGAGGAGATTATTATGACAGGCTGAACCGTTCACCCCGCGCACTCACAGCTGCCGCATGGCTGTGCGGGGATAAAATGATTCATGAGGATGCTGTCGAAAAAATTCAGGCTTTCATCAAAAACTACAGTGATGATGTTGCAAAGTATCTGCAGGAATGTGATGATGTGCCGGCATTTAAGCGTTTTATACAAATAGCACAGCCTAAAGCATCGTTATTGGAAAAAATGATTGACGCTGTTCAGGGAAAACCGGAAATTACTGCAATGTTGTTAGATGCAAAAAACAATAATTCTGAAGGAATAAAAACTATATTCTCTCTGGACGATGCTCCTAAAATGACTGTAAAAGAACTAAGTAAGTTGTGGTCATATCATCCGGTTGTATTTGAATCCGGTGAAACATATATTGAGATCACAAAATACAGAGGTCATGAAAAGCATGTTGTTATACCAAAATTCATAGGAAAAAGAAGGGTTTACAGAATAAGCGGTGTATTCCCGGAGTGTGTAGAATCTGTTGAGGTACAGAGTGACGATATAGATATAAAATGCAGCTTCCGGAATTGTACTGCTATGGCTGATAAAGACGGTTTTATTGCCATTGATGTAGGTCGCCATAGAATTCTGACAGACTATATCGGTCCGAAAAACATCAAATGTCTCCGTATTCCGGACGGCATTACCCGAAACTGTTATAATGCACTTGGTCAACTTCCTGCCCAAAAGGTTATTTTACCCGACGGGTTTGAAATATTGTGCGGCTCTACCTTTAGTTACTGGTCTGATTTGCAGGAAGTAATTTTACCGGAAAGCTTGAAAGAGATCGGACTATTAGCCTTTTCATATTGCAGCTCATTGAAACATATTTATATTCCTCGCAGCGTAGAAAAAATTATTGTTGCATTCTTTAATGAAGGAAATCCTATCGGAGTAACCATCCACGCCCCCGCAGGAAGCTATGCTGAGCAGTACGCAAAAGAAAATTATATACCGTTTGAGGCTGAATAAGGCAGAACCGCTATGTAAAAGAATTGAACCTGTGATTGAATCAACAAAATTATTTCTATTTAAAAATGAATGAAGAAAGAAGGAAAAAAGTATGAATATAAAAGATGCCAAAGAGCAAATTAAAAACGCTGTACAAGCGTACTTCACAAAGGACGAATACGGGAATTACTGCATACCGATTCAGCAGCAGCGTCCTGTATTCATGATGGGGCCGCCGGGTATCGGCAAAACTGCGGTAATGGAACAGATTGCGGCAGAGCTTGGTATAGGACTTGTCTCCTACTCCATGACTCATCATACAAGGCAGTCGGCATTAGGACTTCCTTTTATTGAAAAAAAGATTTACGGCGGAAAGGAATACAATGTTTCCGAATACACAATGTCTGAAATTATAGCGTCGGTTTATGACACAATTGAGAAGACCGGAGTAAAAGAAGGGATTTTATTCCTTGATGAGATAAATTGTGTTTCGGAAACTTTGGCGCCGTCAATGCTGCAGTTTTTGCAGTATAAAATATTCGGCAGGCATTGCGTGCCTGACGGATGGTTAGTCGTAACAGCCGGAAATCCTCCCGAATACAACAATTCCGTCCGCGAATTTGATATCGTTACATGGGATCGTTTAAAGCGAATTGATGTAGAGCCCGATTTTTCCGTATGGAAAGAGTATGCGTATAAAAAGGGGATACACGCGTCGATCCTTACATATCTCGACATAAAAAAAGATGATTTTTACAAAATCGAGACTACTGTTGACGGGAAATCCTTTGTAACCGCCAGAGGCTGGACTGATTTATCCGATATGATAATCCTTTATGAGAAAAACAGTATTGCCGTTGATGAAAAACTTACAGCACAGTATTTGCAAAATAAAAAGATTGCAAAAGATTTTGCGATATATTATGATTTATTCAATAAATATAAATCTGATTATCAGGTTGACAAGATTCTTGACGGAAAGGCGCCGCCGGAAATAAAATCAAGAGCGGAAAATGCCGGATTTGACGAGAAGCTGTCACTTCTCGGATTGATTATTGATGCGATAACAGCAGGTTGCCGGGAAGTATTTCGTGAAGAACAAGCGCTAACGGAACTGTTTGCCTGTCTGAAAAAGATAAAAACAGGTTTGTCAAGCCCGGGATCAGATGCGTTTTCTTTGATCGAAAAACAGGCTGATACTTTAAAAAACCGCATAGACATCGGAAAGCTCGCGTCTAATATATCTCCTGATGCAGAAAAAGCAATTCACGGCGCAATATCAATGTTGCATGAGATTTCCATTATTCTGAAAAGCAAAAATCCGGAAATATCTGACAACACGTTTAAGCTTATAAAAACCGAATTTGACAAATATACAAAAGAATTGAAGAAGACAGCCGACAAGGTCAGCAAGGAGCTCTCTAATGTGTTTGCTTTTTGTGACGAGGTCTTTGCCGATGGTCAGGAAATGCTCATCCTTGTTACAGAGCTTACTATAAACTATTACGGGGCTCATTTCATAAGCCATTACGGTTGTGATGAATATTTCAAGCATAACAAAGAACTGCTTTTTTATGAAAGACAAAAAGAAATTATAAAGGATTTGAAGCTGTTGGAAACAGATTTGAATATATAAAAATACAGGGAGGATCTGAATAAAATTACAGTAAGTGTGGATAATAAATACTTTTCTGCAGTAACATTATTTATTTGAGGTATTGCATAAACAAATAAAATTTAGTATAATAAGCTTATTGAGGTGAATAAATATGTACACAATACCCCCTAAAAAGCTGGTCACTATAAACATCCTGAATATACTGAAAAAATACTCAGATGAGAATCATCGGCTCACACAGCAAAGGATATCAGAGCTTTTAAAAAGTGAATACCTTATGGATGTTGACCGTAAGACAGTCAAACGCAATCTGATGAATCTGCTTGATATTGACGATAAAATATGCTATACCGAAGATGTCAGAAAAGGCAGAAACGGCGAGGATATTACGGTTTATTCAGATTGGTATTATTATCATGATTTTGACAATTCTGAAATAAGACTTCTCATTGACAGTCTGTTCTTTTCAAAACATATTCCATATTCACAATGCAAGCAGCTTGCTCAAAAACTGTCCGGACTTTCAAATGTTTATTTCGGCAACAGGATTAAACACATACGAAGTCTGCCCGAAAATCAACCGGAAAACAAGGAACTGTTTTACACTATAGATATTCTTGATGAAGCGATTGATAAAAACAAAAAGGTGTTGTTTACATACAATTCCTTCGGAACAGACAAAAAACTGCATCCGCGCAAAACAGAAAAATATTTGGTGAATCCATATCAGATGGCGGCTGCCAACGGAAGATATTATCTTATAGGCAATGTTGACAAATACAATGATATCGCTCATTTCAGAATTGATAGGATAACAGCTATAGAGCTTACCGATGAAAGCAGAAAACCGCTCAAAAATGTCAAAGGAACAGAACACGGACTTACTCTGCCGAAACATATGGCAGAACATATTTATATGTTTTCAGGCGAAAGCGTGAGAGTTGAAATGCAGGCTGAAAAATATATTGTTTCCGATCTGATAGATTGGTTCGGCAAAGATATCAGATTCAAAAATGAATCAGAAAATCATGTCACGGCGGTCGTTACGGTAAATGAGACGGCGATCAGAAAATGGGCTTTGCAATACGCGCTGCACGTCCGGATCATTGCTCCGCAGGAACTTGCGGACAACATAAAACAGGACTTACGCGAGGCAATGAAAAATTATGAGATATTATAAAAACCGAAGCCATAATACACTGACTTTTATAATTGAGCAAGATGATCAAATATCCTGCAGTAATTTCTCAAAGTAAACGACAACCCGGAAAGGAATGAGAATTTCAATGAAAGAAATATTAAATGAGGATATAGACGAAAAACGTATAACGGATTTAGAGGGATATCGCTTTTTTATTCCGTCCTATCAAAGAGGATATCGATGGACAAAAAACGAAATATTCGCTCTGCTTGATGATATTGATAATTTTTCACCCGATGATGATAAAAAATACTGTATACAACCTCTTATTGTAAAAAAATGTGATGAAGGTTACTACGAGGTGGTGGATGGACAGCAGCGGCTTACCACAATTTATATTTTTATGAAAATTGCTGCACAGAAACCCGATTCCCCTCCCCCTCTTTTTGAATTGGAATATGAAACACGCGGAAAAAATAATATGTTTTTGAAAAATTTATCCGACGATAATCATAAGAATGACTCGACCATAGATTTCCATTATATAGGCGAAGCTTATGACGCCATTAAAAGATGGTCGGAAATTCATCTGAAAAGTCCGGCGGATATTTCTCAGCTTAATATAAAAATCATGGAAAGCGTATTTTTTATCCTGTACGAGCTGCCGGACGGCAGCGAACCGATTTCCGTATTTACAAAAGTGAATCTGGGGAAAATACCTCTCACAAACGCAGAACTCATAAAGGCGCTTTTATTGAAGAAGGATAATTTTGAAACAAAAAATAATGAAGAATTGAGCGAAATTCAACTTAAAATTTCTATCGCATGGGATAGGATTGAGCATGGTCTGCAAAATGACTCCTTTTGGTATTTTCTTAACGCTAAAGATCCGGGAGGAACGCGTATCGACTTATTATTTGAGTTGCTTGCAAATAAATATAATGAAAATTCCATATCACCGAAACAGCCGCTGTTCCCGTTTCTGGTATTTTTCGCTGTGTTGGAAAAAGCGGATAATAAGGAAGAGTTTGTACGCAGACTTTGGAACGAGGTTGAACATTTATACGAGGAATTTTGCGAATGGTATAATAACTTGAATAAATATCATATCATCGGATACCTGATCGACACCGGAACGACTGTCGAAACAATCTTTTCATTGATCAAAGGCAAACGAAAAAGCGCTGCGACAAAAGAGCTGTTGAAAAAAGCAAAGGAAAAAACAAATACAGAAAAATATAAAGATTTAACAAAACTTTCGTTTGATTCCGACAAAAGCGAAATTCGCCGGATACTTCTGCTGTTTAATATCGCAACACTGGTATGTAAAAGTGAAAAACAATATCGTTTTCCGTTCGATATATATAAAAAAGAGAAATGGGATGTCGAACATATTCATGCTATAGGCGATGATACAGACGATCCTGACGATAGTCTGGGTAATCTTACGCTGCTTGACTGCCACACAAACCGCATTTATAAAAATAAACCATTCCCGGAAAAGCGCCGCATTATCATAGAGCGCGAATCCAAAGGGTTATTTGTTCCTTTGTGCACCAAAAATATATTTCTGAAAGCATATTCCAAAGAATTTGATGATATGAGTTTATGGAATGACAGCGATAAGCGTGACTATATTGAAAAGATAGAAGAAACACTGCAAGCATTTTATGAAGGAGGGGCAATGCTGTGAGTAAAAATAAAATATCTACGCTGTTTGAGCTGCTGGAGAAATATGAGGTGGAAATACCGATCATCCAGAGAGATTATGCGCAGGGCAGAAAGGATATCCGCAGCGAAAAAGTACGAACAAATTTGCTTGAAGATATGAAAGCTGCCATTCAGGGCGGATCTGTCCTCGATCTCAGTTTTGTTTACGGAAAAGCCGAAGGTAAAAAATTCATTCCGGTTGACGGACAACAGCGTCTGACAACGCTGTTTCTGCTGCATCTGTACGCGTTTCGCAAAGATAAAACAAAAACTCCGCTTCTGCATAAATTCACCTATAAAACGCGGGATACCTCTGAAAAATTTTTAATATCTCTGGTCAATAATCGTGAAAATCTCTTTGATACGAATAATAAACCGTCCGAAGAAATTAAAGATTCCGAGTGGTTTGAATCAATCTGGGAATACGATCCCACCGTACAATCCGCACTTGTTATGCTGGACGATATAAATAACAGGTTTTTATGCGTTGATAACCTTTCGGATAAATTAATATGCGGAAAACCGATCACCTTTAAATTTTTGGATATGGAGGATCTCGGTATGGAGGACAGTTTGTATATCAAGCTCAACGCAAGAGGTAAGCCGTTAACGGATTTTGAAAATTTCAAGGCGCAGCTGATAGGCAGAATGCAGAATCTGAATCTGTCATACATCGTTGAATTTGAAAATCGTTTCGATACCGGATGGATAAATATTTTTTGGGATAAATACAAAACAGATTTTGAGAAAAGATATGCCGAATTTTTTCGCGTTATACTTATGAATTATGATATTATCAATAATAACACCGATTGGATGAGTATTTTAAAATATGATAAAATTGACTCCGTTGTATTTAACGCTTCTTTTGAAACGCTGAACTTTTTAATTCAAGACTCACATTCCGAGACTTTTGAAGATGCGCGCTCATTGATTTTTGACGCGACGGAGAGCAATACAATTCAAAAGCGCGTATTGTTTCATGCGGTATCGACATACATAATAAACGGAGATACGAATAATGAAACGGCGTTTAAGTCATGGTTAAGAATTATTAAAAATCTCACGTATAATACTAACAGACCGGACGATGACAAGTACAAACAAATGATAAAAACCATAAATAAATTATCAGAGCATTGCAATGATTTGACGGAATTTTTCGCATACAACGAAAATACGGATCTAAAAATTGACGGGCAACAGGTTTTTGACGGAAAACAGCTTGAGGAAGAAAAAATAAAGGCACAAATCATCTTAAACTACAATAAGGAATTTGCGGATAAAATATACACAGCGGAAAGTCATAAATATTTCAGCGGACAAATCCGTTCGGCACTCTATCGTGCAAAAGATGCGGACGGAGTATATAATGAAGAATTGTTCGGTAAATATTGGGGTAAAATATCCGCATTGTTTGATAAAAACAAACCCAAACACGACAATCTTTTGCGCCTCGCTCTGCTCACCTTCGGCGACTATACGCTTCCGGTGAGCTACTATCGTACTTTATGTGTTAACGGTCCCGGAGAGCCTCATGGCACACCGAGTATGAAATCGTTGTTTTCCAAATCTGATCCCGGTTTGAAATGTGTAGATATTGTAAGCCGTTTTCTTGACGCGATTGACGCAGAAAAAGATATCGAACCTCAGTTAATGCAAATGATTGATAATCACGATATCAAAGGAACTGACTGGCGTTATTGTTTTTTGACATACCCCACACTGCTTTCATGGGACTGGATGAGTGTTTCTCATCTGCGGATACGCTTATTGAACGGCAGAATGCATATGATACATAATAAAGCGGCAAATGGGTATAATTTTGACTTATTTCTTGCCGCTCTGCATACGGAATTTGATAAATACAAAATAAAGCCCGGTTATGATAATAATATGGGCACAAGCGCCTGCCATTATTTAAGTGTCGGAAAAAACACAATATCTTTTTCAGACGGAAAATTCACAATAACTGACGAAAAAAACAAAACGGTGTTTGAATCGCACACAGATAACCCGATTTCCGAAACTGCCCGCTTTATAGCAGAATTGGTCAAATTATAAATTTCCTCATAACAACCAATATCAAAGAAATCAAACAAGCCGGGATTATCATAGGCTTCAGCTTTTTTGATATAAAAGAATTTGCCCAAGTATTATACAATACCTGAAAAGTCTGAATTGATCTGTCAATTCAGACTTTTTCTTATTCACTTCTTAAGAATCCAATCTAACGCATTAATCCGCTGTAGGATCATCGTCAAGCGTCAGAATATATTTATAGCAATCCAATAAATTAACAATACATAAAGCATGAATGAAACCATCCCCTGCAATCAGAGGAAGAAACAGATTCAAATGCAAGCTCAATGGCTTTAGGTA
>JAFLUR010000399.1 GCA_022508725.1 Oscillospiraceae bacterium | reverse complement strand
GCTGTACACGCTACGGCAATGTGATGTGTTCATGTGGTTCGGTAATTCCTCTGTTCATCGATCAAATCAAAGCCGGAAAACCGATAACGATAACAAACCCGGAAATGACGCGCTTTCTGATGAATCTCGATGAGGCGGTGGAATTGGTACAGTTTGCATTTGAACACGCAAAACCGGGAGATCTGTTTATTCAAAAAGCGGACGCAAGCACTATCGGCGATCTTGCAAAAGCGGTCATACAGCTTTTCGGTGATACCGGGATGCATATTATAGGAACTCGGCACGGTGATAAGCTGTATGAAACCTTGATGACAAAAGAAGAACGTCTTCGCAGTGAGGATATGGGAAATTATTTCCGTGTTTCGGCGGATAACAGAGATTTGAATTACGATAATTTCTTTATAAAGGGACAAGCGGATAATATACTTGACGAGTCATATACCAGTCATAATACAAATCGTCTTGACGTTGATGAAACCGTAAAGAAATTATTGACGACCGATTATGTAAAAGAACAGCTTGAATTATCGGAGAAAAAACGGATATGAAAATATTGATTACAGGCGCCAAAGGTTTTGTGGGAAAAAATCTGGCGGAGAATTTAAAAAATATACGCGACGGCAAAAATCGCACGCGAACCGTTCAAACAGATGAGATTTATGAGTACGACATTGATACCGACAGGTCTTTGCTTGATGAATATTGTGAAAAAGCCGATTTTGTTTTTAATCTTGCGGGAGTAAACCGTCCGAAAGATGCTTCCGAATTTACGGAGGTCAATTTCGGATTTGCGAAAGAACTGCTGAATACATTGAAAAAGCATAACAACAAATGCCCCGTGATGCTTTCGTCAACCGTTCAGGCTACGTTGATAGGCAGATATGACAACGAATACGGCAGAAGCAAATCGGCTGGTGAAAATCTTTTTTTTGAATATTCCGGAGAAACGGGAGCAAAGGTTCTCGTATACCGTTTCCCCAACATTTTCGGTAAATGGTGCAGACCTGATTACAACAGTGTTGTTGCGACATTCTGCAATAACATTGCCAACGATTTGCCGATACGGGTAGATGATGTAAATACCGAGCTTGAGCTTCTTTATATCGATGATTTGGTCGAGGAAATGCTTGACGCGCTTGAGGGAAAAGAGCATCGCTGCGAATATGCCAGACTTACGCCCGTTGCGGACGAAAACGGCAAATTCTGTTATGTACCAGTCACTCATAAGGTCACGCTCGGCGAGACAGTCGATTTGCTTGAAACATTCAAGAAACAGTCGGAAACACTTATAATGCCCGAAATCCCCGCCGGCAGCTTCGTAAAAAAATTGTATGCCGCATATCTGAGCTATCTACCGAAGGATAAGGTTTGTTTTTCGTTGAAAATGAATCGCGATGACCGTGGAAGCTTTACGGAGCTGATAAAAACCAAAAACTGCGGACAATTCAGCGTGAATATTTCAAAGCCCGGCATTACAAAGGGAGAGCATTGGCATAATACAAAATGGGAGCTTTTTATCGTTGTATCCGGTCACGGATTGATACGAGAACGGAGGATAGGTACGGATGAAGTTATCGAATTTGAAGTAAGCGGTGATAATATCAAGGCTGTTCATATGCTCCCCGGTTATACGCATAATATAATCAATTTGTCCGAGTCGGAAAATCTTGTTACGGTAATGTGGGCAAACGAACGGTTCGATCCGGATCGTCCCGATACTTTTTTTGAGGTGGTTAAGTAATGGAAATCAATTATTCCGATGTTAAATTTGCAAATAACGGCAAGCTGAAGCTTCTTATAGTTGTGGGAACAAGACCCGAAATAATACGTCTTGCCGCCGTCATCGACAAATGCCGCAAGTATTTTGATTGTATCCTTGCTCACACGGGGCAGAACTATGACTATAATCTCAACGGCATATTTTTTAAGGATCTAAAGCTTGACAATCCGGAAGTCTATATGAACGCCGTGGGTGACGATCTCGGCGCGACAATC
>JAFLUR010000398.1 GCA_022508725.1 Oscillospiraceae bacterium | reverse complement strand
CATATCGATCCGGCGGCTGTAGGAAACAAGCGGAGATTTCTCATAAGCGATATGTCGGGGCGTTCCAATCTGATGGGGGTCATAAACGATATAGACCCGACAATAGAGAAAAATTCGCCCGAAACCGAGCGTATTATGGAAAGACTCAAGGAATTGGAGCACCGGGGGTATCAATTTGAGGGGGCGGAGTGCTCGGTCGAGCTTATGATACGCAAGGAGCTTGGCGTTTACAAGTCGTTTTTTGAGCTTATACAGTTTAAGGTATGGACGGACGAGCCCGCGGTCGAGGAGAATTGCAGCTCATCGGCCATGATAAAGATACGGGCGCACGGGAAGGAGGAGCTGACCGCGGCTCAGGGTGCGGGTCCGGTGAACGCTATGGATAAGGCGTTGAGACAGGCGTTGGAGCGTTTTTATCCGCAGCTTAAAAATGTGCGTCTTGTGGATTACAAGGTGCGTGTCATAGATTCGAACGACGCGACGGCGGCAAAGGTAAGCGTTGTTATCGAAAGCACGGACGGTGAGAATAATTGGAGCACGATAGGCGTGTCGTCCGATATACTGAACGCAAGCCGTAAGGCGCTTGTCGATTCGGTCGATTATTATTTGCTCTGCAACGAAAAGGAATGATTATTGCCTAAAATTATCATATAAATTGAATTAAATTTGTTTATATTTTAGATATTGACAAAACATAAGCGAAATGCTATAATGTTTATGAAAATTAAATAGCATACTATATTATAGCATACTATAATATAGTATGCTATTTTAAATGCTGTTTTTTTGATCGGCAGTCGAAATTTTAATAATCCGGTCGTTCCGGCTTTTTATTTGGACAGAGAAGCCGCTTTGGCGGGCGGAAAGGAGGATATTATGAAATATGCCGGGAATTTTGATGAATCGGAAGAGGTATTTTTCGATTTTGACGAGGGAATGAAGGTTTTGTCGGAAAAAATAAATATCTCAGATGACGACAACTCCGTAAAGACAAGTATTTACATAGGAATGCTTATGCGGCTTGTGCATAATAATCTGCTTTACAATATGAACCTGCATCTGAAAAAATTCGATTTGACCTCTCCGCAGTTTGAAATTATTTTATTTCTGATCTCAAGCGAGGGCAAGGAGATAAATCAAAAGGATATAGAACGCAGATTTAATTTGAAAAATCCCACGGTTACGGGATTGCTCAAAAGACTTGAGGGAAAGGGCTTTATAAAGCGTTATGTAAGCGAGCATGACGCCCGGTATAAAAGGATAGAGCTTACCGAAAAGGCGGAGGTAATAAGGGATGATATGTATAATTCGCTGTTTTTGCCTTCAAGAGGCCTTTATGACGGAATAAGTGAAGAGGAAAAGATAAGGTTTATTAAAATTCTTATAAAATTCAATAAAAATATATTAAAGCTCAATGAGCAGAATAAATATGCCTGCGGGAATTGAGACGTTCCGGGGCTGTGGATAACGAGGAGGATATTTATGAAAAAGACAATTTTATCGGTTTTGATAATTTCCGTGCTTGCAATGTCAATGCCGCTTGGGGCGGGCGCGGAAGCAAAAAAAATACCCGATTCGGCGGCAAAGTTTTTTAAGAACGGCAGTAAGACGGTTGAGGCGGGTACGACGGAATCTCCCGCTCCGGAGCAAACACCGGTGTTTACGATAGACGATGCCGTGGAATACGCGCTCGCAAACAACAAGGATCTTCTTGCCCTGCATGATACCGTGACGGCAAGCGAATACGATCAAAAAAGCAACAAGCAGACCTATGATATGTATAACGACAAAGACATAAGCTCAAGCGATATAAATACATATCTTGTTGTTGTGGGGTACCCGGTCGAATCGGCAAAATATCAGGTCAGAAAGGTAAAGCGTTCCATCGTTCAGAGCGAATACAATATAACAATGGCTGTAAAAAAGTCGTTTTATGAGTATATCAACAATCAAAAGAGGGTTGAAACGGCAAAGAAAAGCCTTGAAAACGTCACCGA
>JAFLUR010000397.1 GCA_022508725.1 Oscillospiraceae bacterium | reverse complement strand
AGCCTATCGGATTATTTTCCGGGGAATAAGCGGGTATTATTATGTATTTTTCACCCTCGCCGAGTTTGGTTTTGCTCTCGTCCCGGCAAGCTTTGCCTTCGGCATCGGTATAATATCTCGGAGTTACGATCTGCTCCCAGAAATTTGCCTGCTTTGTAAGGAGCGGCAGTAAAATATCCTTTTCAAGGTCGAGATATCCTCTTTCCTTTAAAGCCGCAAATTCCTCGTCCGTAAGCCCGCCATCATTTCCGAGAACCTTTTGCAAATTATCAAACCTCATATAGTCATTTATCGGTATCCGCTTATTTCCGAAGCACTGCCAATATTCATATATCGGCAAAAGACACCAGCTCGCGCCGGCATTCCAGTATTCAAACGGATAGTAATTATCATACTCCACATGCATGGCGCGGTCGGCATCGGCATTTACCGAAAGTTGAATTGCGTCGTGCATACCGTAAGCCATAGTCGCGTTATACATAAAATCGGGCGCGTGACGAAGAAAAAAGGTTATATATCCATACTGAAAATCTCCGCCGAGGTTAGAAGTATTCATCGGACTTACCTGCAAATTCACATTCGCGTCAAGCGTATATATCCCTCTCCAGCCGGGATTCCACTCCCCCGTCCACATTCCGTAAAGCCTAGGTGCGGAAGTCCCGCCGCAGCAGATCATGGCATAACGCGCCTGTTCATATGCGCGGCGCATAAATTCATGATTTATGCGGCTTGTATTCTTTCGCTGCTCGCTTATAAGCGAATTGTTGTCATAACCGGCAAATTCTTCATCGCCTTTAAGCTTAAAGCTCAAACGATTAAATTCCGCTTTTTGCCGTTTCGCGGACGGAGCAAGCGCGGCGTCATAGCTGAATTTACCCCGGACGGTATATTTTCCGGCCGAGTCCCTCGTTTTTTTCTCCAACGCGTCCAAAAGCTCGTATGAGTTCATATTCGCAAACCTTGTCATAACATCTGAATTACTTCCCGTCATATCGAAGCTTCTGCCTACCGCCGTTATAAGGTATACCGCTTCCGCATTTTTAACTTCAACCGAAACATTGTCACCGATAAGCATCGGATCGTCGGATAACGAAACAACTCTCTTTTTAACCGCGTTTTCGCCCTCCGCAAGAATTAAGGTAACACCGCCGTAACCGCCGTCACGGAGCTCACTGCCGTTATATGAGGGATAATGAGCAATCTGCGCTATATACGCACAGTCCTCCGGCACAAGCTTCTTATATCTCTGTTCACTTATCATGCTCAGATCGCCCCATGCCCTATGCATATTATCGATATCGTCTATGGAAACCGTCATATTGATAAGACGGCCCGAGTCTGATTTCGTCAATTTGGTTACAGCAACTCCGTCTGTCCGCGATGTGAAGGAGCTTCTTTTCCATTCGCCGTATTTATCGGTGAATTTTACTCCGTTTTCAGCTGTTTCATAATCGGTATAGCGGATATAATCTTTTACCTCGTCGGTATAATCCGCCGTAAGCCGAAGCTGATGACCGGGATGATAGCAGTAATAAAATGTGCGTTCGCGTTTTTTGCCGTTTTTATCCTTTATTTCCCATTGATCGTTAAGATCAAACACATTCAGTCTTGCCTCTTCAAACTGTCCCGGAAGCTCTGCGGGAATTTCTCTCGGATCAGGCAGCGGGTAGTTAAAATACATATGCTGAAATATAAAAACATCGCTGTACGGTTCACCGCTTGTTACATATCCGATCTCCCCGTTACCGCTTATCATTCCGTCACGCCATGAACTGTCTGCGCTGTCCTCATGGCGGTCTTTTACGGCAGCGTAACCGTTTGCAAAATTACCCTTTTCGTATAAATGTCGCATATTATCCTCTCTTTCTGCCTTTATTCCCGGCGCTTGACCTAAAACAATACGCTTATAATGTTTATTCCCGGTCAATTTGAATTTTTTAAATTAAGGAAACACTGATTTATACTAATCCTTGAAACGTTGGCTTTGTCTGCTGTTGTTTTGAGGAGTAGTATTAAAGGTAATCAAAAAATAAT
>JAFLUR010000396.1 GCA_022508725.1 Oscillospiraceae bacterium | reverse complement strand
GCAGGCTCGGAGGCGCATTTGTGTATGTGCGGACTGAGCCTTGAGGCTATGAAGATAACATCGGAAATCAATAATAAATTTCATACGCCGCAGGAGATTCGGGAGCTGTTTTCCCGGCTTACGGGAAAACCCATCGATGAGGGGTTCAGCTTATTTCCGCCGTTTACAACCGACTGCGGCAAGAACATAACGCTTGGCAAAAACGTGTTTATAAATTCCGGATGCCGTTTTCAGGATCAAGGCGGAATTACAATAGGCGATAATGCGCTTATCGGACATAACGTGGTAATTGCCACGCTCAATCACGATATGAACCCCGAAACCCGCGCCGGTCTTATACCGTCGCCGGTTAAAATCGGCAATCGCGTATGGATAGGTTCGGGCGCGATAATTCTGCCCGGCGTCACAATAGGCGATAATGCTGTTATCGGTGCGGGGTCGGTAGTGACAAAAAATGTTCCCGAAAACGCGGTTGCGGTTGGAAATCCTGCGAAAGTGGTAAAATATATTGAAAATAATTGAATTCCGGAGGTGTAACAATGTTTAAAGATAAAGTGGCGGTTATTACCGGCGGAGCACATGGAATAGGAAAAGCAGTCGCAGAGAAATTTAAAAGAAACGGCGCTAAGGTCTGTATAACAGACAGCGCGCAAGGCGAGCATTTTGTCGGGGATATAGGCGATAAATCCGTGCTTGAGGAATTTGCAAAAAATGTTACGGACGAGCACGGTCATGTGGATTATCTTATCAATAATGCGCCTCCGATTATGCGCGGTATTACAAACTGCTCGTATGAGGATTTCAGCTATGCCATGGCAGTCGGAGTAACCGCTCCGTTTTACCTTTCAAAGCTGTTCATGCCGTATTTTGCAGTCGGAGCGGCGATTGTAAATATTTCATCGTCGCGCGACAGAATGAGCCAACCGGAAACCGAAAGCTACACAGCGGCAAAGGGCGGTATTTCCGCGCTCACTCATGCGCTTGCGGTAAGCCTTGCAGGCAAGGTCAGAGTAAATTCGATCTCACCCGGATGGATTGATACCGAGTATGCCGAATACACAGGCGCGGACGCGGTTCAGCAGCCGGTCGGCAGGGTCGGTAATCCCACGGATATCGCAAATATGGTATTATATCTTTGCTCGGACAAAGCCGGATTTATCACAGGCGAAAATATATGCATTGACGGCGGTATGACGCGCCTGATGATTTATCATAATGATAACGGCTGGAAATTGAACGTATAAAAGAAGCTTCTGCGTTAAACCGAAAAATAAAAGACTCAGCCCATTAAAAACGGCTGAGCCTTTTCGTCCGCATTTTTTCCGTAAATCAATCTGCGTTTACGTCCGCATATCTGATTGAAACTATTTTATTGCCCCAACCCTCGAGTACGGGATTGTTTTCCACCGCCGACTGCAAATTTTCCGTATTTTCTATTTGTCCCACCTTGACATAATCGCCCTCGATTTCCGCATCGCGATAGAACAAGGTAAGCCTGTTATCATCGGAATAATATATTTCCCCGGCTTTTTCGGAGGTAATTGTTTCGACCGACGAGGGTATGGTGTATCTGCTCGGTATATCGTAATACTGCATATATTCGCAGCCCTCAAAATCGTCAAAATGATAAACGGGAAGATTTATCTCACCGCTTGCGCCTATATCCCGTATAAGCTCCTTTGCCGTTTCGTTATCCTCCATAACGGCATTAAAAGGCTCGCCCTCATAGCCGAAAGTTATTACAAGATTTCTGACGTCGTCAACGTTTATTTCTCCGGTTGTCGGAGAATACGATACCGCCGGCGGCTCGGTAGGTTTTATATCCCCGCTCTTTTTACCGGAACATCCCGCAATCGAAAGGGATAAAGCCGCTATGACGCATATAAATATTGATTTTTTTAACATTTGGTTTTCCTCCCGGTTTAATAAATTTTTAAATAATTTTTTTAATAAAGTCCGTTATTTGGTTACGATAAGCCGTTTTTTACCCGTTTTGGGATCAGGTTTGATCTCATCCGTAAAATGAATATCAAACCCGACATTACCGAGAT
>JAFLUR010000395.1 GCA_022508725.1 Oscillospiraceae bacterium | reverse complement strand
TACTCGCTATGTATCTCATATCATTTAATGACATTGCAAAATTCGGCACATAACGTCCGTCCATTATATCAATGTGAAACGAGTCGATTCCGCCCGCCTCCAGCTCCCGCACCTCTTTTTCAAGATTTCCGTAATTTGCACACATCATCGATGCCGTTAATTCAAATTGCATAGCTTTTATACCTTTCTTTTTCATTATACTTTAATATTGATTCTCCAACCGACTCTTGAATTCTCTGCCTGCCCAAACCGGGAAAAACGCGCGTTTTACTGCGGTTTTCTTCAAAGAATTTCATAAGAAATTCCTTGACCCTCACAAGAAAGCTCTTTGCATGATTACGGGGGACTTAATCGAAGAATCAATAATTACCGGATCGTCCGTTTTTTTGTAAAAATTTGTCATTCGATTTATTTCCGGTTTCATTCCGGGCAAATGCCGCAGCAACAGCATATGCCTTATCAAATTCCCAAAAACGATTATACTCTTTAATTGAGTATTTGTCAATAATTTATTAAAAAAATATAAAAATGTCGATTAAATTACATAAAAAAACCGCAGTCTCTTTTTCCGGGGACCGCGGTTTTTTTATTTCACGGCTTAGGGCCTGTTTGGTATCCTCCAATCATCATCTTTATAGGTCGTTCGCGCAAACGCCGACGGGACCGCAGACGCAAGCATACTTAAAGTCCGCCGGTTCCGCATTTTCGGGTTTACCGAAATACCCCAAATCGATTCCTTATCGCCTCCCGTAAATATTTTTTTGAAAATTCAGAGCTGTACTTGTTCCGTAATAAAAGCTAAATTTTCTTCGACAGGCTTTGTTCCGTCTGTTTGTATAACCGGGCAATTCAGAGTTTTTACCCATTCCCGGACATAATCCTCCGGTCTTGATGATGCCATATTAAAAAACGCTTCCTGCGATTCGTATAAATCTCCGCCTTTTAACATTCTTTCGCCGAATTTCCGAAAAGCACGGTCTTTCACTCGCAAAATTCTGATTTCTTTCGTGACCTCGATCGATACCGCATACTTGTAAAGCGATATAATATCCTTTCCGTAATCTCCTTTTACGGCGGCAAATACAAAATTCTCATGCGCCTTGACTTCATTCATAAGAAGCCTTTCAACCTCACTGCGTGAGCGTGGGGAGGCATAGATATAATTCGGGTCTGTTTTCGGAAAATACAGATCTTCATTGTCAATAAAGTGAAATCCCAATTCTTTTGCCAAAGCCTTTCCCAATGTACTCTTTCCGCTGCCGTTCAATCCGCATACAATAATTCCCATTCCCATAAATCCACCTTTATTTTATCGCAGCGATAACAGCAAATTTTTGATTTAAGTAAACACACTTGACAATTTTAAAATTACATTTACTCATCATTTCGACTTCCCTTTCGACGGAACATTCTTTATCAAGCTTCCTGCGCTCTTTCCACAGGCTTATATCGTTATCCGTCAATCCGCCGGTTTCTATATGATTTTCCCACCGGGAATTAAACCAATCGTTCATTTCCGGTTGATCGGCGCAAAATTGATCGTAATTTACAAACACTCCTCCTTGCGGCAGCTTATCGTAAATTCGAGCAAACAGCTTTATTTTTTCATCATCGTGCAAATGATGAATTGACAATGCCGAAACGATCGTATCGAAATCACCGTCCGGAAGACCTTCGGAATAATCCGATACCAAACAGGTTACGTTGTTGATACCCGCAAATCTTTTGCGGGCTGTATCAAGCATATTATCGGCTATATCGACAAGCACATATTCGGATTCCGGATAATGCAGATACCAAAAATACGACAATAATCCCGTCCCCGCGCCCAAATCAAGAATTCGTTCCGGCTGTTTTATGTTTTCCGCAATGAATTTTGTCGTGTTTTTGTAATAATCATCAAAGCAAGGTATAAATTTTTTTCGGTTTTTATCATATTCCTCCGCTATAATATTAAATTGTGTTTTTATATCCATCGCAATATCTCCTTTAATGTAAATTTTTTATTTTACCGTTCTCAGAGCCTGTTTGGTATCCTCCAATCATCATCTTTTT
>JAFLUR010000394.1 GCA_022508725.1 Oscillospiraceae bacterium | reverse complement strand
CTGTTCAGTATCTGAGATCGTCGGATTTTTGAGCGGATTTTTCTGCCGGCAAAGTCCGGAATTTGCGGGAATACTTTGTGTATTTCAAGAATTTCGGGCTTTGCCTGCGGGAAAATATGCCAAAAAGATGATGATTGGAGGATACTAAACAGGCTATTAAGTCTGCCGGCAAATGAACGATTTAAAAAGCTCATGTGCCGGCTTATTTTATGCTTTCGATAATATATAATTTACCCCGCGGCAAGTGTAATACGCGCCTTAAACAGATCGCCGTCAACGATAATTTCAAATTTCCCTCCGCACAGCGCGGTATAGCTTTTCGCTATCGCAAGCCCGAGCCCGCTGCCCTCGGTGCTTCTCGAAATATCTCCCCTCACAAATCTTTCGGTTATTTCATCCTCCTTGAAATTCATGCGGTAGGAGGCTATGTTTTTTATTTCCAACAGACATTCCCGTTCCGATCTGCGCGTCGTTATATATACCCTTGTGCCTTTCAACGAGTATTTTACCGCGTTTATTATCAGATTTTCCAAAACTCTCGACAGCTTTTTCCCGTCGCCCGTCACATAAATTTCGCCGTCCGTTTCGGTCTCAAAATCGAGTCCCGACTCCTTTATAATATCCTCCTGCTCCGCAAGCGCCTGATTTATCAGCAAATTTATATCCAGCCTTTCGATATAAACCTCCTCGCTGCCGCTCTGCGCCTTTGAAATGTCAAACAGGTCGGAGGTCAGCTTTTTCAGCTGCTGCGCTTTATTGTAAATTATCCTTGCGTATTCGTTCGCCTCGGACGGTTCGAGCTTTTCGCCGCACAAAAGCTCCGCGTAATTTATGACCGACGTGAGCGGAGTTTTCAAATCATGCGATACATTTGTTATAAGCTGTGATTTCATTCTTTCCGCCTTCACCTCACGCGCCGCCGCAAGAGCCGCTCCCTCGCCTATCGAATTGACCGCATCCGCGACATCCTTCATTATCCCGGATACATCCCGTATTTTAAAATCCGTGTTTCCGTTCTTTATCTCAAATATACCCTCCTTTATCCTGTCGGCGTCGGCAAGCTTTTTTATGAGGATATAAGAAATCACCGCCGCGGAAATAAGCGGAATAAAAATAAATGCATTGTCCTCGTATGCGACAAACGAGAAAAGCATAACCGTCGCGGTATGCGTTATCAGTATCACCGCCGCCGCGACTCCCGTCCTTTTAAACAGCGCGCGCCGCAGATTGCCGCTTATTCTCCCGATTGCTTCGGCTGATTTTTTAAAAACGCGTTTTATAATCCCGAAAATCCTTTTTATAAGGCTTACAACGAATTTCAGCGCGTATTTCAAAAGCATTGCAAACAATTTTATAAGCGTAAAGGTCAGCGTGCTTTTTAAAAAGGTGCGGTTTTTTAAATTTCTGAATATCGACATCATAAGCGAAAGGAAAACCGCGCCCTGCGCCGAAATCATGAACGAACACAAATAAATCACCGTTTTTTCGGAAAGCACCCGCGACTCGTTAAGATACGCTTCCTCAAGCATTATCATTATACCGAATATGACGGCGAAAAAGCCGGCGCACATCACGGCAAGGTTTATCTCGGCATACATTCTGTCGATAAGCAGCATATGCACTCCGTCATCATCGCCATCATCGCCGCGCCGTCCGCATACCCACAGGGAATATATCATGCACATTATCGCGGCAATCATCATTGCGGCGGCGATTATGAAGCTCCTTTCGACCGCCGCCCTTTTCGCTTCCCATTTTTCCGCGATCTCAGCCGCAAATTCATCGTTAATCTTTAAATACACACTGTCGAATCCGTCGAATACATCGTCCGATATATGATATGTGTCCGCCGAATAATCCGCCCGTAAACCCGGTTCCTTTATGCAATAGACCGGCGCGGCGCGGTAATATTCCGGGTCGGCAGCTCCGGTATTCGTTATGACCGTATCTCCCTCGGATATGCAATACTCGATATTCATTTGCGCAAGCTTCTCCTCCATACGGCTCACCGCCGCGGGATTTATATAATTGTCGGTATTATCGGGGCTTTCGGCGC
>JAFLUR010000393.1 GCA_022508725.1 Oscillospiraceae bacterium | reverse complement strand
GGAGGTAGGAGTATCAAGCGCGCCTATCATATTGAGGAGCGTTGATTTTCCCGATCCGGACTCTCCGACCACCGCGACAAATTCACCCTTCGGAACCGAAAAGCTGACATCTTTTAATGCGTGTACGGCGGCTTCACCGCTGCCGTAGGTTTTGGAAATTGATTTCACTTCCAATAAATTCATTGTATAAACACCTCTTTCCGTTATTGTACAATAACAGAATAGCATACAAATCCTACTGTAACATTACAGTAAGCCTACAATTTTGTAGGAATTAAAAAATTTATCGTAAATGTTGTTCCTCTGTCAAGCTCACTGTCAACCTCGATATTTCCGTTATGCGATTCGATAACGACTTTGGCAAGCGGCAGACCAAGCCCGATGCCTTGCGTGTCTTTTGAAAATCGACTGCGGTAAAATCTTTTGAAAATACAGTGCAAATCTTCGGGGTGAATGCCGCTGCCGTTATCCTTTATTATTATTTGAACAACAGAAGCAAATTGTTTCCATTCGATTTTTATATGTCCGCCTGCCGTTGTATGATCAAGAGCATTTTTGACGATATTGTCTATTGCTTGTGTCAGCCAATAACGGTCACACAATAAAGTAATATTGTTTTCGCCGGACAAGCTGATTTTCTTCCCTTCCCGACCGGCACGAAATGAAAACCGTTCTTTTACACTTTCCATCATTTCAGATACGTTTTCTGCGGATTTATCAAGCACTATTGTACCCGCGTCAAGTCTTGTGATTTTCAAAAGATTTTGTACCAATGTTTCCATACGGTCAAGCTCCTGTTCGGTAAGATCGGTAAATTCTTTGATTTCAGGCAGGTTTTCGGCTTCACTCTGCATAATGCCGTTATAGATATTTAAAGCCGCAAGGGGAATTTTTAACTGATGTGAAATATCCGATATTGTGTTTTTCAGAAACTCTTTCGATTTTAATTCATTGTCGGCGTGAGCGTTCAGAATTGCAACCAAAGAATTTACTTTGTGAAACAGCTTATATAACTCGCCCTCATCGTTACATTCAATTCGTGCCGCTTGATTGCCTGAAATATATTCCGTAATCTGCGCTTCGGCGGTTTCAATGATTTTATTCTGTTCATCAAAATATCCGTACATGGCTGCCGATATTGCCGAAAACATAAACAACGAACATATAAATATATACGGCGCGGTATTTTCAAAGCTGAAACATATTAAAGAAAACAATATAAATACCGATATACATATCAATACTTTACCGAAAAGAGATCTTATCTTATTGTTCGTAAATATTTTCATTTTGCGCCTCCGGTATTCCATTTGTATCCCATACGACGGACGGTCTGTATCATTTTGGGTTCACTCGGATTATCTTCAATTTTACTGCGTAATCTGCGAATGTAGACAGTAAGCGTGCCGGTGTCCACAAAATTTTCATTGCAGTCCCATAATTTACTTAAAATCCGGTCCGCGGAAAGTACAATATCCTTATTTTCCATGAACATACACAACAGTTTATATTCACCCGTTGTCAAATCAATCGGTTCGCCGTTTTTATATACCTTTCCCTTCAGCAGCTTCACGGTTATACCGTTTGAATTCAATTCCGTATCGGTTCGATTAAAGTTATTGCTTCTGCGAAGTATGGCATTTATTCTTGACAGAAGTACAGCTAATTTAAAAGGTTTGGTTATATAATCGTCACCGCCGATATCAAGTCCCATTGTTATATCCGTTTCTTCATCAGCGGCGGTAAGAAAAATAATGGGGATGTTGCTGCCATGCTCCCTGACATACTCGCACACTTCAAAACCCGTTCCGTCGGGAAGCGAAACATCAAGCAGCAGCAAATCATACACGTCCGGGTCTGTAAGCGCAGCTTTTGCGGCCGCCACAGTGTTTACTGTTGTGACCTCAAATCCGTTTTTCTTCAGGGAATATTGTAATCCGTTTATAAGGCTCTTATCATCCTCTAAAAGTAATATTTTTTTCATTGCATTTCTCCGTAAATATATTTAAGAGCCTGTTCAGTATTCCTCCAATCGTTGGATTTTTGAGTGGATTTTTCTGCCG
>JAFLUR010000392.1 GCA_022508725.1 Oscillospiraceae bacterium | reverse complement strand
AAAAAGGCGCATTTTATGATATACTGCTAAATGTAGCAGCTTGTATTACATTATACGGATTGTCAGGAGGATGTATAAATGGATAAAAGCGAAGTAAAATACAAAAAGAAGATAACCATATACAGAAACAGGTATTTATTTGTATTTGACATTATCCTTATAGCTGTCGCATATATTACCGGCATATTTTTTATGACAGGCTTTGCCGGATCGGAGCAAACCGTTGTGTCGGCTGTTCCCGCGGCAGCAATAAGTGTGTTTGTTTTTATTATTTCAATGTGTGTTTCCGACGTGTACCGCACATTATGGATATACAGCGGTACCGTAAATTATCTGCGTATTGCGTGCTTCGGAATGATAGCGGCGGTTGTTTCGGTGATTATTAACGCGTTTGTGTTTCCGGATGTTCCCGTCAAGCTTAATGCGTTCGCTTGTATTATGTCGCTGACCGAAATTATCGTTTTGCGTATGTCGGTGCGCGGGATATACAATCTGCGAAAAATAAAAAACAATTCGCACGGAATAAAAAAGCGTCTGCTTATTGTGGGAGCGGGCGATGCCGCAAATATGGTGTTTAAGGATATTGCAAACAATAAGCGTCTTAATTATGACATTGTCGGATTTATAGATGATGACAAAAAAAAGCAGAAAACAAACGTAAACGGCATAGAAGTGCTCGGAACAAGGTATGCCATTCCCGATATATGCAAAAGCTATCATATAGAGGAAATACTCATAGCGATACCGTCTGCCGGATTGAAAAGCATAAGGGAAATTATAGAAATATGCAACAATACAGAGTGTAAAATCAAAATCCTTCCGAGTATGGATAAAATTATCGATTATGAAAATATGCATAACAATATAAGAAATGTCGAGATCGAGGATCTGCTTGCAAGAGATCCCATTGTTCTGGATAATACGGGAATAAGCAAGTATATAAAGAATAAGACCGTTCTTGTTACCGGCGGCGGCGGTTCGATAGGCTCGGAGCTTTGCCGGCAGATAATGAGGTATTCTCCCGAAAAGCTGATCATTCTTGATATTTACGAAAACAACGCTTACGAACTGCAGATGGAGCTTAATAAAAAATATCCCGACAATATGCCGGAGGTGGTTATCGCGTCCGTGCGTGACGCGGACAGGCTTGATGATATTTTTTCAAAGTATAAGCCTTATCTTGTTTTTCACGCGGCGGCTCATAAGCACGTTCCGCTTATGGAGGAAAGTCCCGGCGAGGCGGTAAAGAATAATGTGTTCGGAACTTTAAATGTCGTTAAATGCGCAGACAAGCACAAGGTCAAAAGATTTGTTATGATCTCTACCGATAAGGCGGTCAATCCGACAAATATCATGGGCGCGACAAAGCGTATGTGTGAAATGATAGTGCAGTGCATGGCACGGAACAGCGGAACGGAATTTGCCGCCGTTCGTTTCGGCAATGTGCTCGGTTCAAACGGCAGTGTTATTCCGTTGTTTAAAAAGCAGATAGACGAGGGCGGACCCGTTACAGTCACGCATAAGGATATAACGAGATTTTTTATGACTATTCCCGAGGCGTCTCAGCTGGTGCTTCAGGCGGCGAGCTATGCCAAAGGCGGAGAAATTTTTGTCCTTGATATGGGAGAGCCCGTCAAGATATACGATCTTGCGGTAAATCTTATACGTCTTTCGGGGTACAGACCGAATGTGGATATAGAAATAAAAATCTGCGGACTGCGTCCCGGAGAAAAGCTTTATGAAGAAATTCTTATGAATGAAGAAGGTCTTAATAAAACAAATCATAATAAAATATTTGTCGGAAAGCCGATAAATATCGATACGGACAAATTGAACACAATGCTTGATATGCTGGAGAAGGCTGTGGCAACAAACGATAATGATGTTATAAAGGATGCCGTCGCAAAGGCTGTTCCGACATATCGCAAGGATATTCCCATGCAGGAAGTGATATAAAATACCGATTTTCAGAAGCCTGTTTGGTATTTGAGATCATCGGATTTTTGAGCGGATTTTTTCTGCCGGCAAAGTGCAAAATTCGCAGGAATACTTTGTGTATTTCAAGAAT
>JAFLUR010000391.1 GCA_022508725.1 Oscillospiraceae bacterium | reverse complement strand
ACGCGTGCGCGCTTGCGCTAAAGAATCAGCGTATATTTTTTCGTAAATTATTTTTGGATTACCTTTAAATCGGTGTTTCCATAGAGAAATACCGAACAGACAGAATTTTGATTTTTAAGACGGCGTTTCGATATTAAGTAAAGCGGGAGGTTACATTTATGCCGGAAAATACGGAAATAGTGTTGACAAGTGAAGGAAAGAAAGAGCTTGAGGAAGAGCTTGAATATTTAAAGACGGTTGTCAGAAAGCAGGTTTCGGAAAAGATAAAGCACGCGAGAGGCTTCGGTGATTTGTCGGAGAATGCGGAGTATGACGAGGCTAAAAATGAGCAGGCAGAGGTCGAGGAGCGTATAAGCAAGATCGAATATAAGCTCAAATATGCAAGGGTAATCGAGGAAAGTGAAATAAAAAGCGATATTGTTACTCCGGGCGTTAGGGTGAAAATTTACGATGTTGAATTTGACGAGGAGCTTGAATATCAAATCGTCGGTCCGGCAGAGGCTGATCCGGCAAAAAACAAGCTTTCGTACGAGTCGCCCGTAGGCGCCGGGATTTTGAACCGTAAAAAAGGCGATTCGGTAAAAATACAGACGCCCGGCGGTGAGAGTGAATTCAGAATAGTCGATATAATGAGATAAGCATCTTTAAAAGACAGATTTTATACTAATCTTTGAAACGTTAGCAGACAAAGCCGGCGACAGAAATTTCGTATGTCAATGCAGCTGCCGCAAGACAGGCTGTCGCCTGTCGAGGATAGCTGACGCAGACAGGCGGAATTTATGTCGTTGGATTTGTCTGCTGTTGTTTCGAGGATTAGTATTATACAGCCCCAAAAATCCGGTTAAGAAATATATTGAATTGGGAGGTGTGGGAGGTAAACCGGATGGAAAAGGAAGAATTAATTGCAATAACGATTGATAAGTATGCCGATTTGCAACGCATAAAAGAATACAACGGCGATGTCAAAAACAAGGAGCTTGATTATCAAATTAAAACTGTTACCGCAAAATTATCTTCATTGGGTGTAAATGTTGAAGATATAACATTATAAAATACAAAAAAATACAGCCGGATGACGGCTGTATTTTTTTGTATATCTTTAAAATCATGCCACGACAACGATCCTTACAACGCCGCCGTTTTCAAGCTCTTTGTCCGCGTATATATGCACCGAGGAAATATTTGCCGTGTCGATATCGTCAATATCGATCGGACCGTACTTCTTGTTTTTATCCTTTGTGTAGATCACAAAATCCTTGTCAAGACGATATTCGGTATTGCCTATCCGTATGATCCGGCTATCGATCGAAACGAATTTTCCGCTTGTTTTGATCTCGGTGAGGGCATAGAGATTAAGCAGCTTTCCCTTTTGGATATTGGCCATAACGGGGACTCTGCCTATATCGACATTGAGAGATGCCGTATAGCGCTTCACCGTTCCGTTTATATCGATATCAAACCATGATGAGCTTTCCTTGCTTTCATAGTCGGTCACCATGCCGTATTTATAGCGCGAATTTGTGATATTGTTGAAGGCGATAAAGCATATATCTCCGTTTTTATCGTATTTTTCGTATACGACCTGTCCCTTGTTTATCTTATTTGCGGTTATTTCCGAAAATTCTATCTTTTTTGCGTCGGCGGGGTATCCGCTTTTGGCTTGATCGTTGTCGGGTATAAAGGTAACATCGACAAAAACGCAGTCATCGGAGATGTTTTTTCCGGCTATTTCTCCGCCTTGAATGTCTATTACTCCGCTGAGTGATGAATTTTTCAAAAATTCCGGAACAAGTACGCCGTCATTGAATACAAATTCCGCAGCTCTTCCGAGGTAGTCCTCATAATTCCGGTCGGTTTTGTATTCGACCTGCTTGCCGTTGTCGTTAAGGAATGACGCGTAGTAACGGCGTGTGCCGTCCTCCGTTCCGTTTCGGCATGAAAGAAGTATTCCGTAGCCGGATGTATGCTCGGTTTTATCCGAGGAATTGATTTTATTTGAATTATCAGGGCTTGACGGGTCTTTTATATCGGCAACTCCGCCGTCCTTTCCGAGCAGGAGCGTCATATAATCGTTTTTCTCGATA
>JAFLUR010000390.1 GCA_022508725.1 Oscillospiraceae bacterium | reverse complement strand
CCTCAACATTATAATTGCCCGCGAGTTTGTATTCACGGCAGTTCGGCAGCCATTCCTTCCATATTCTTGTATTTGTGCTTTGCAGCGTTTCGACCACAGGTCCTCTGCACGGAAATACTGCCCATGCAGAAGCAGGCAATGTCCGTGTCACACACCCGTCAGGAATATCTTTTCGCGGACTATATTCATCCGCGATATAATATTCAAAATCCTTCTCGCCGGTGTCAATGCAAAGCCCGTACATTCCCATAACCTTTTCCGCTTCCGGACTGTTCATATGCTCCCGCCAGAATTTCGGAATTTCCTGAAATGAAGTTTCATACAGAAAATGTCTTAATATTCCTACCACCGTAAATGCGGCTTTTTCAACAATTTTGTACTCCATAATAGTACCACCCTCCAATTTCAGATTTATTTTTAACGGAGCAAATGATTTGAGATGCGCGCCTTTTTCCCTTGCCGCCGACGGGGAAATCCCATGAAATTTCGTGAAAGCTCGGGTAAAGCTGTCATGGGATTCGTATCCGTATTTCAATGCAATATCAATAATCTTAGCGTCAGACCTTAATAGTTCTTGTGCCGCAGCGGTAAGCCGCCTGTTTCGTATATATTCACCTACCGCAAATCCGCAAAGAGCGCTGAATATCCTCTGAAAATGAAAAGACGATACATACGCCTTTGCTGCAATATTGTCGACATTCAATTCCTCTGTGAGATTGTCCTCTATATACTGTATCGCGTTCTGTATGCCTGCAGTTAAGCTGTTCATGCCGTCCCTCCCCTCTTTGCTAAAACCAATGTCCATGAATAAAGATATGCGTAATGGCGTGGAGTTTTTCCACACCTTCATTTGCAGAATTATTTTCTTCGTTTATTTTCTCTTTATTATTCTTTTTTGTATTTTTTATTAGGCGTATTATCGACTTGAACATTTTCCTACCTCTCTTATGCCATGTAATCACGTTCTCTTGTACCATGATTTCATTATGTCATAATTGAGGATAGTTTTCTCGACTTTTTATGCTTCGAGGTGTAGCATTTCCGGATATACGAGTTCCATGCTTAGCAAACAGGAATGTATCATCTCAATTAAACTTTTACAAAACCTTCTTGCCATCTGCACTCATCAATTATATATTTATCAATACACCATTCTTTGCGCCAATAACTTGCTTTCAATTTATTTAATGCTTGTTGCGCTTCGCTTTGATTGGCATAGCAATTACTTTCAATTATATCAACTGCGTCAAAATTATCATTTTCATTCCAACCGTAAATAATAAATATACCCGTTGATAAACCATCACCACCTCCGATTACATGCTTTTCTGTAATTTTATAGGTGACATTATAATCTTTGAATCCCTCTACCTCAGTCAAATATCTCTTTGCAGTTTCTTCAGCTTTATCATAGCCGGAAAAAAATCCTATATTAAATCCTTCGATATGATTATCGTATGAGGATTCTTTATCAATCATTATAAGATTATAAATCAATTTCATAATATATATCTCCATAAATTCCGATTTTTCTGCGCGATTAACAAAAACTCTTATCAGGCTATCCCCAACCATTTCGTAAGTATCTTCTGCATCCATGCCACGATCGGTCCACAGAAAAACGCAACCGCAACAGTCACTATTCCGACCGAACCGCCGAGCGCGAACCCTGCCGCCATAAAAGCTATATCCCACAACATTCGCACTACTCCAAACGGCAGTTTTTTCGTCCGATCGGATATAATAAACGGCATTGCGTCATACGGAGACGAGCCAAGACCGGAACACATATACGCCGCCGCACCGAATAACAGTCCGGCAAGTCCCGGAAGCAGCATACAATACCGCACCGATACCGCCGCAAAAAATCCGGCCGGCAGGACAAGCTTCCATATCCATGTGAAAAAGTCTGATATGTATCCGAGAAAACACATGTTCCCGACAGTTCCGAAACCTATATAACTCATATCATATCTTATGACAAAAATAAACGTCACCAGATGACACAACAGCTGACAGGTTCCGAAACTCAACGGAATGTAGTTCGCTACGCCCTGCGTCAGACATGAACACGGATCAACGCCGAGGT
>JAFLUR010000039.1 GCA_022508725.1 Oscillospiraceae bacterium | reverse complement strand
CACCTATTTTCCGCATTAAATAGATTATTTCTAATAATTTTATATCCGCATTTTTGGTACAGGGAAAGCGCTTTTATATTGTCTACGGTGGTCTGTATTCCGACTAAAATAAAGCCATTATTTTCTATATAATCTTCTGCAAATTTAACAGCCACTGCTCCAATACCTTTGTTCTGATAATCAGTATCAATGACAAGCATTGAAATCCATGCTCTATTCTTGCCATTTAGTCCGTTGACTTTAAGCCAACCAACTCGTTGATTATTATAGTAGATAATAAAATGCTTTTCATCTTCGTCATTTACCCAATGTTTTTCATATACATCAATTAACCCATCATGGGAAATAGGTTTTGAGTGCAATGATGATGTGATACTTTCTGTACTAAGTAGCACCGCGAGGAATTTTAGGTCTGTTACATTCATGTCTCGAAATTCAATCTTATTCATACAATTCTCCTTTACAATAAAAAAATACCTGCGGCAAAACCGTAGGTATTTTCACTGTAAATCAAATTGTTACAGCGGACAAAACAACATACGATTTTGCCGAAGAACAGTTAAATTGAAATAATACTCTTATCATTTTGTCCACCTCCTTTTAACCGGTTATATCGCAATTATATCATAAATCATATTATATTGCAACAATTTAAGTATAAATTTCTTATATTTGCCGTAAAGACATTATAAAGTTTCTTGTGATACAAACTTGATTACTTATTTACGTCACCATGATTTTTTGAATCATTTTGTCATTTTTTATTACCGTAAAAAAACATTATTATTCCCACCGTACATATGATAATATATCCTATCACGCTGAATATATCGGGAATTTCATTAAATACAATAAATCCTATCAGTGACACAAAAATAATCTGTGTGTAGTCAAATACGGAAATTTCCTTTGCCGGCGCGTGCGAATATGCCGCGGTTATGGTAAATTGTCCGCCTGCCGCGCTCAGACCGGCAAGGATAAGAATTATTGTTTGATTTAACGTCATCGGACTGTAGTTGAATATAAAATAGGGGAGAGTCACAAGACATGAAAATGCAGAGAAGAAGAATACGATAAAAGCGCCTCTTTCTTTTCCGCTCATCTTGCGGACAAACGTATATGCCAGTCCCGCGCCCATTCCTCCGAGCGTTCCGATGCAGGCAGAGAGTGTCTGATCGATGGATATTCCCGCCGGCTTGATAATGAATATGACTCCGATAAATGCGGTAATAACGCTTAAAATCTGCACAAGGGTCATCTTTTCCTTTAAAAGAAAATATGAAAATATTATTGCAAAAAAAGGAGAAAGCTTATTAAGCATGGATGCGTCGGCAAGCGGAAGGTGATCTATGGCATAAAAATTGCACAGAATACCGATCGTTCCGAAAACCGATCTGCCTATAAGATCGGGCAGATTTTTTTTATCGAACCTGAATTTCTCTTCCGAACGCAAAAGCACCGCAGCCGCAAAAATACAGGCAACGGAATTACGAAAAAAGCTTTTCTGTACCGACGGCACATCTCCGGCAAGTCTTACAAACATATTCATAAATGCAAAGCACAGAGCTGACGTTATAATAAAAATTATACCTTTTGTTTTATTACTCATTAACTCACCTTATTTTTATTGTTCCCCCGGCAGGCTCTTGAATTTTCCGCTTCCCCTAACCGGGAAATTCCGCGTCATAAAACCTTGGTTGGTCGTCACCTATGCAACCGAGAAAAACACGCGTTTTCCTGTTTCCTTGACTTTCGCAAGAAAGCTCTTCGCATAATTTTTCCGGATTTAATTGGGGGAACAATATTATTTCAATGAACACGTTCCAAAACGCCGTAATCCCGGAAAAGAGCTGTACGGCGTTTTTAAAACGTTATATTTAAGAAAATACTTTATATAATATCATTCTTTATAAGATCCTCATAAGTTTCTCTTTTTATAACGATCTTTGCCTCACCGTTTGATACGGCAACAACGGCGGGACGCGGTATTCTGTTATAATTGCTTGCCATCGAGTAATTATATGCGCCTGTTGCAAGGACCGCCAGCGTATCGCCTACCTCTATTTTCGGCATCATAGCGTCTTTTAAGAGAATATCACCCGATTCACAGCACTTTCCGGCTACGGTAACCTTTTCGCAAGGCTCAGCGTTTGCCTTATTCGCCACGACTGCCGAGTACTCCGACTGATACAGAATATATCTCGGATTATCGCCCATACCGCCGTCAACCGAAATATATTTTCTCACATTTTTAATATCCTTTACTCCGCCTACCGTATAGAGAGTGATGCCCGCAGAGGCAACGATGGAACGACCCGGTTCCATATAAATGAAAGGCAGTTTAACATTATGCTTTTGAGCCTCCGATTTTACGATAACGGAGATTTTCTCGATATACTTGTCATATTCGATGGGATCGTCCTTTTCGGTATACATGATACCATATCCGCCTCCGAGGTTAAGCTCCTCTATTTCAATGCCGATCTTATTTTTAACCTCTCCTATAAGTCCCATCATTACCTCAGCCGCCTTGCAGAACGGTTCGATATCGAATATTTGTGAACCGATATGGCAATGAAGTCCCGTGACCTTTACATTTTCAAGCTTGGACGCTTTTTCTATTATGTCAAATGCCTCTCCGTTTTCGAGAGCGACGCCGAATTTTGAATCGATCTGACCTGTTTGAACAAAGCTGTGTGTGTGAGCGTCAATTCCGGGCTTGATACGGAACATAATTTTCATTATCTTTTGATATTTTCCCGCAATATCATTAAGAGTGTCAAGCTCGTATACATTATCGACGATGATATGTCCCACATTATTTTTTACCGCAAGCTCAAGCTCGTCATATGTTTTATTATTTCCGTGGAAACACACCTTGTCCATTGGAAAATCTGCTTTTATGGCAGTATAAAGCTCACCGCCCGAAACAACATCGATCCCGAGCCCCTCTTCCTTTGCGATGCGGCAGGTATAAAGGGAACAGAAAGCCTTATTTGCATATAAAACCAATCCTTTTCCGTCATAATACTTGTCCATGGCATTTTTGTATGTACGGCAATTTTTACGGATCAGATCCTCATCCATAACATACAGAGGTGTGCCGAACTTTTCGGCAAGCTCGATCGTATCATTTTTGCCTATAACAAGTCTGTTTTTATCATTTACGCTTAAATTTTCAGAAACGAACATTTTTTGCATCTCCTTACATATTTATACAAACGGGGATATTGCGACCACAAAGCACGGCAATATCCCCATTGATACGCATATTGACACAAAACGATCTGATCTGTATTGCAGGATCGTTTTATAAATCAATATTTAACTTATTTCTTTTTTTTCTACCTTTTCGGAACCTCTTTTGACCGGTCTTTTATCGGGATTGCGTATGATCTCGGGCGGTACGCCGTCCTCCACACATTCCTGATGAACGATACATTTTTCAATAGAAGAATCCGACGGAATTTCAAACATAATATCAGTCATAATTTCCTCTATAACCGCTCTCAAACCTCTCGCTCCGGTATTCCTTTCAAGCGCTTTTTCGGCAATAGCCTCAACCGCGGCATCATCAAATGCCAATTCGACATCATCTATATCGAACAGTGTCGCATATTGCTTAATAAGAGCGTTTTTCGGTTCTTTAAGGATTTTTACGAGTGACTCCTTACCGAGGGAATCAAGCTTTGCGATAATCGGAAGTCTGCCGACAAATTCCGGAATAAGTCCGAATTTGAGCAGATCCTGAGGGGTGATATGATTAAGTATCTCACCTATATCCATATCCTTCTTACTCTCTATCTCGGCTCCGAAACCCATGCTTTTCTTGCCTATACGGCTTTCGATAATTTTTTCGATGCCTTCAAAAGCGCCGCCGCATATAAACAATATATTCGTGGTGTCGATCTGAATGAACTGTTCATGAGGATGCTTTCTTCCTCCCTGCGGAGGAACGGATGCAACGGTACCTTCAAGAATTTTAAGAAGAGTCTGCTGAACGCCCTCACCGCTTACATCACGCGTTATTGATGTGTTTTCCGATTTTCTGGCAATTTTATCGATTTCGTCGATATAAATAATTCCTCTTTCAGCCGCGCCTATATCATAATCCGCCGCCTGTATGAGCTTTAGCAATATATTTTCAACATCTTCGCCCACATATCCCGCTTCGGTAAGAGCTGTAGCATCGGCAATGGCAAACGGTACATTAAGGATCCTTGCAAGATTTTGAACAAGAAAGGTTTTACCCGAGCCTGTGGGACCGATAAGCAATATATTACTCTTTTGAAGCTCAACATCACTGATCGCCATTGCATGATCGATGCGTTTATAATGATTGTACACGGCAACCGAAAGTATTTTTTTTGCATCCTCCTGACCGATCACATATTGATCGAGAACCTCTTTGATTTTTTTTGGCTTAGGAAAATTTCCCGGTTCTAAGTTATACGGTTCCGTTTCATAATCTCCGCCTATCAAACCAACACAAAGGCTGATGCATTCATTACAGATATAAACCCCGGGACCTGATACCAGCTTTGAGACCTGATCCTCATTTTTTCCGCAAAAAGAACATTTTATTTGTTTCTTTTCATCATTTTTAGCCATTGGAACACTCCTTAATTTTTCTTATCCGAACCTCTGTCCGAACCTCTTACTATAACCTCGTCAATAAGTCCGTATTCGCGCGCCTCGTCTGCGGTAAAGAAATTATCTCTTTCGGTATCTTCCTTTATCTTATCCAAGGTCTGCCCGGTTCTTTCGCTCAATATTGTGTTAAGCTTTTCTTTCATTGCCATAAGGCGTTTTGTATGGATCTCGATGTCGGTTGCCTGACCGCGAACGCCTCCGAGAGGCTGATGGATCATAATTTCGCTGTTAGGCAAAGCAAAGCGTTTTCCTTTGGCTCCCGCCGTAAGCAGGAACGCGCCCATACTGGCTGCCATACCTATACATATCGTGGATACATCGCATTTTACATACTGCATGGTATCGTAAATAGCCATACCCGCAGTAACAGAGCCGCCCGGACTGTTTATATACAGCTGTATATCCTTGTCCGGATCCTCGGATTCGAGAAACAGCATTTGCGCAACGATAAGGCTTGCGCTTACATCCGTTACCTCTTCGCCCAAAAATATAATTCTGTCCTTTAAAAGTCTTGAATAGATGTCATATGAACGTTCGCCTCTGTTGGTTTGTTCAACGACCATAGGTACCAAACTCATATTATGCCTCCTAAAAATTATTTCATAACCGCATTGTTTACAAGCATTGTAACTGTCTTTTCAATAAGAGTTTCTTCTTCTATAGATTTCATTTCCTCCGGTCTGATAAGCTCTTTCAGTTTATCAAATTCCATTTTATAAGCCTCCGCCGTTTTCTTTATATGCGCCTCGACCTCCTCGGGGTTGACCTCGATATTTTCGGCTTTGCCGATGGCTTCAAGAACAAGAGATGCTTCTATTCTGTGCACAGCCTGATCTCTGAACTGATTTTCAAGTCCTTCTCTTGTAAGACCTGCGTGCTGCATATATGATTTAAGATTAAGTCCTTGATACATCAATCTTTGAGCCATGTCTTGAATAAGTACATCGATCTGCTCCTTGATCATGGGCTCGGGAATATCCATTTCCGAATTTTCAACGACCTTCTTTATAACGGCGTTTTCGATTTCGGTTTTTGCTCTTTGCTCGTTGGCTTTTTCCATTTCCTCTTTCAAGCTGTTCTTATATTCCTCAAGAGTATCGAATTCACTGACTTCGCTTGCGAAATCATCATCGATTTCGGAATATTCATGTACCTTTATTTCATGAACGGTAACTTTGAATACTGCGTCCTTGCCTGCGAGTGCCGGAGCGTGGTATTCCTCGGGGAATGTAACGTTTACTTCTGTTTCCTTTCCGACCTCGGCGCCTATAAGCTGATCTTCAAAGCCCGGGATAAATGTATTCGAGCCGATCTCAAGCTCATAATTCGTACCCTTGCCGCCTTCAAAGGCTTTACCTTCGGAAAATCCTTCAAAATCAATAACCGTTATATCGCCGCTTTGAACGGCTCTGCCCTCAACGGGAATGATTCTTGCGTTTTTCTTTTGAACATCTTCAAGCCTTTTGTTTATATCCTCATCAGTTACATTATACTCAATTTTTTCTATTTCTATACCCTTATAATCGCCTAATTTTACCTCGGGCTTTGTTGCGACCAATGCCGTAAAGCAAACATTTTCTCCCGATTTGATCGTTTCGACATCTATCTCGGGTTTGCCCACAACGGCAAGCTCCGCTTCCTTAACCGCGTTTTCATACGCTTCCGGAAGAACATAATTTATGGCGTCATCATAAAATACTTCTTTTCCGTACATCTTTTCAACAACCTCGAGAGTTACCTTGCCTTTTCTGAAACCGGGTATGTTAAACCTTTTTTTATTTTTATTGTAAGCGGCTTTAATACCCTCTTCGAATTTTTCCGGTGTAACCTCAAATGTAAGTTTTACCAAATTCTTTTCAACCTGTTCTGATTTCACAGCCATCTGTGTTTCATCCTCCTTTTGTTTTAAGCGTATCGTAATGAACAATACCGATACAAATTATCATATCTATCTTATTATAACATACTATTCCAAACAATTCAATCGATTTTTTATAAAAAAAACAAACTTTTTATAAATTTTTACGGTTATCCGGAAAATGAAATTCCTGATAATTACATAAAATAAATTTAAAGCAAAGTTTATCGGCTGTTTTCACCGGTGATCAACGTTTCCCTGTTATTTGAAATTTTTTACGATTATACGGGGACAAAACTCCAAATAATCACATGAAACCAAATTATAGTAAATCCCAGCAACCGTTCCCGTCACGGCATTTTTGTGACCGGCTGCATGAAGATGTCCGTAAAAGCACCGGTTTATGCCGTAATTTTTCAGAAGCTCGGTTATCGGTGTTTCGGTATTGCCGTGCTGAAGCGGGGGATAATGCGTAAACGCGATTATTTCGGAGGCGTTGAATTTAAGCGCCTGCTTAACAGACAGTTCAAGTCTTATAACTTCTCTTGCGTATATTTTTCTGTCCTCATCATCGGAATTTTCATCCGTATATACCCATCCTCTTGTGCCGCATACAGCCGTATCGCCGCATAAAAAAGCATTGTTGTGTAAAAAAAATATATTTTTGAATCCCTTAGCCGACGTAAATTCTTCAAGCTTTTTCAGTGATGTCCACCAATAATCATGATTTCCTTTGAGCAAGATTTTTTTTCCGGGCAGTGAATTCAAAAATTCAAAATCCGCCGTGCTTTCTTCAAGATATGTCGCCCACGAAAAATCACCCGGAAGAATGACCCAATCATCATCACATATTAAGTTTTTCCAGTTTTTCTCTGTTTTATACACATAATTTTCCCAAGATTTACCGAATATATTCATGGGCTTATTTACACCGAGCGGAAGATGCAGGTCGGATATTGAGTAAATTGACATATTGCACAAGCTCCTTAACTGTCCGGAGTACGCAAAAATTAAGTCCGGATTTTTTGTATTCATTGATTTTTAAAAGCTGCACGGCAAACGCCGTGCAGCTTATATTTTTTGTACGGATACCGGTTGTTTTAAGAAAAAATCGTGCGCGGACGGAAAATCATAAGTCAACGCAAACGATTTTGCCTTTTACAAGAGTTTCCGGAACGTTTATTATCCTTTGATTTGACGAACCTTTAAAAGTAAGCTCCACACTTCTGAGTTCTTCGGCAAACGGTCCGTCAACAAGAATATCGATACACCGCATAAGCTCCGACCAACGGTTTTTATCATCGGCGCCGGAGAGGATTTCCTCTATAGTATATCCCGTATAGACAATTATGTCAAGACCCCGGTTCAAATTTTTTATATCCTCCGCGAGCTTTATCAGAGGCAGAGGCTGTAAAAACGGTTCACCTCCGGAAAATGTCACTCCGTCAAGAAGCGGATTCTTTTTTATTTCTTCAAGTATTTCATCCGTGTCGGTCAAATATCCGCCGTTCATATCGTGCGAGCCGGGATTGTGACAGCCTTTGCATTTGCGGATACATCCCTGTACAAATACCGCGTATCTTATTCCGGGTCCGTCAACTATGGAATCATTTTGAGTTCCGAATAATCTTATTTTCATATCTGTTACCTGCCATATGATTGTAAGGTGTTTTTTGTAAAATACGACAGTGGATAATCCCGTTCATATGCCGTGTTTTACTCTGTCCCGCTCTTCGGCACGTTTTCCGTTATTAAATCTGTCAAGAGTTCCGACAAGATAGCCCGTTATTCGTCTTATACGCTCAAACGAAGCGCCGTCCTTTTCGCTTCTTCCGCATTTCGGACAGGTATCACCGATAACTCCGGTATATCCGCATACGGGGTCACGATCGACAGGGTGGTTTATCGAGCCGTAGCCTATTCCGGCATCGTGCATAGCCCGTATGACTTTCTCAAACGCGTCAAGATTTTTTGTCGGATCGCCGTCAAGCTCGATATATGAAATATGTCCCGCGTTTGTAAGCGCGTGATACGGAGCCTCTTTTTTTATCTTGTCAAACGCCGATATATTGTAATATACGGGAATATGAAAACTGTTTGTGTAATAATCCCTGTCCGTAACGCCCGGAATAATGCCGAAACGTTCTTTGTCTATCTTTACAAAACGTCCGGACAAACCTTCCGCAGGTGTTGCAAGCAGACTGAAATTCAGTTTTCTCTTTTCCGATTCTTTGTCAAGCCGTTCGCGCATATGAGAGATAATATCAATGCCGAGATTTTGAGCTTTTTCGGATTGTCCGTGGTGTTCGCCTATAAGAGCCGTAAGCGTTTCGGCAAGACCTATAAAACCGATGCTCAATGTTCCGTGTTTAAGGACGTCTTCGAGAGTATCGTTGGGTGATAGCTTTTCACTGTCGAGCCATACGCCTTCTCCCATAAGAAACGGATAATTCTTGACCTTTTTTTTGCACTGTATTTCAAATCTGTCCAAGAGCTGATCTATGACCAGATCCATTTTTCTGTCAAGCTCTTCAAAGAACCACATAATATCACCTTTTGATTTTATGGCTATTCTCGGAAGATTAATCGATGTAAAGCTCAGGTTTCCTCTCTTGTTGCATATCTCTCTCGACGGATCGTGAATATTTCCGATAACTCTCGTGCGGCATCCCATATAAGCTATTTCGGTTTCGGGCTTGCCGTTGTAATATTTAAGATTAAAAGGCGCATCGATAAACGAGAAGTTAGGGAAGAGCCGCTTTGCGCTTACACGGCATGCAAGCTTAAAGAGATCGTAATTCGGATCCTCCGGATTATAGCTTACACCTTCCTTGACTCTGAATATTTGTATCGGAAATATGGGTGTTTCACCGTTTCCGAGTCCCGCCTCATTTGAAAGCAATACGTTTTTTACGGCCATTCTTCCCTCGGGGGATGTGTCCATTCCGTAATTTACGGATGAGAACGGAGTCTGTGCGCCGGCTCTTGAATTCATGGTGTTAAGGTTATGGATGAATGCTTCCATTGCCTGATAGGTTGCCCTGTCCGTTTCGGAAAGAGCTTTCTTAACGGCAAACGCCTGACATTTTTCTATATTCGCCTCGCTTACTCCAAGCTCCGCAAGCTTATGATATTCTTCCTTTCTGTAAGCCTCGTTGTCACCCATACGGAGTTCAAAACCCTCGGCGAGAATATTTTCCGAAATCCTTTTGAGTTCTGATTCTTCGATTTCTTTTCCGTCGATCAGTTCTATTGCTTTTGAAAGATTTTGGATATATTTTCTTTTATATGTCTTTTTTATTCCGGGCGCCATACCGTAATCAAAATTAACAATGCTCTGTCCGCCGTGCTGATCGTTCTGATTGGACTGAATGGCTATACATGCCAATGCGGCATAGCTTGCTATATCATTCGGTTCGCGGAGTACGCCGTGTCCCGTAGAAAATCCGCCCTTGAACAGATCGAGCAGATCTATCTGACAGCAGGTGGTCGTCATTGCGAGAAAGTCAAGGTCGTGTATGTGTATATCTCCCTCGATATGCTCTTTTGAATGTTCGGGTTTAAGAACAAACATTTCAAAAAATCTTTTTGCGCCCTCCGAACCGTATTTAAGCATGGTACCCATTGCGGTATCGCTGTTTACGTTGGCGTTTTCCCGCTGCATATCGCTGTCTTCCGAGTCCTTAAAGGTTATATCCTCATATATCTTCATAAGATTGGATTTCATTTCACGGACTCTTGTGCGTTCGCTGCGGTATACTATATATGCCCTTGCCGTTCTTACATGACCGTGATCGATCAAAACCTTTTCGACGGTATCCTGTATCTGTTCCACACTCGGCTTTTCGATTCCGTTATTCTCCATTTCTTCAACAACACACCGGCTCAATTCTTTTACATATTCCGGATCGCTTCTTTTTGTTGTTGCGATAAAAGATTTATCTATGGCGCCCTCTATTTTTGAAATATCGAAAGGCACCTCTCTGCCGTCCCGCTTGATGATCGATTGTATCATTTTTATCCTCTCCTTAGCCCGTGAAGTATGAAATTCGACCCTGTCCGAAAAAACGGTTAAATGAGTCCGAAACACAACATTTTGTAGTTCCTTATGTATTATAGCACTATATCTTGTGTCTGTCAAGAAATTTTATGCAGATTTTCCGTGTCAAAAAGTATCATCCGAATATAACCTTTGATTTATGCGGTTTTCGGCAAACAAAAAAATATTTTACAATTATCGCCCGATAATTGTATTTTCCGGAAGATAAGATATATAGCGGTATTTTCCGCGCGGAATTTTATTTTTCGGCATTGTTCGATCATACCCGATGATGCTTTTCAACATATAAGAGGAAATATTTCCCGGTTTGGGCGGGCATAAAATTCAAGAGCCGGGTAAACACCGATTACCTTTAAATCAGTGTTTACCCGGTCGGAGGAACAATAAATGCGTAAATCAAAAAATACTTTAAAAATATTGACAAAGGAATATCGGAATGTTATAATCTGTATATCTGTATAACGGTAAGCATCCGGAATTGATTCCGGCAACGGACAGGGGAGATATAATTATGAATTTTCTGAAAATAGCGCTGCTTCAGACAGCGCCTTGCGGTAATTCGGAGGATAATTTGAAAAAGGGGCTGAAGTGCTGCCGTGAGGCAAAGGAAATGGGGGCGGATATTGCGCTGTTTCCCGAAATGTGGAGCAACGGATATGATATTTGTGATAATCCGCCGGAAAACCGGAACGCCGTTGCGGCTGACAGTGAGTTTGTCAATGCTTTCGGAGAGCTTGCAAAAGAGCTTAATATGGCGATCTGTATAACTTTTCTTGAGAAATATCGAGAGCGTCCGCGCAACTCTCTTGTTCTTTTCGACAAATTCGGAGAACGAAAGCTTTTATATGCAAAGGTACATACCTGTGATTTCGGAGCGGAAAAGGATTTGACGCCGGGCGATGATTTTTATGTTGCCGATACAGACACCTCCTGCGGAAAGGTAAAGGTCGGCGCAATGATCTGTTATGACAGGGAATTTCCGGAAAGCGCAAGAATTTTAATGCTTAAAGGCGCCGAGCTTATTCTTGTTCCGAATGCCTGCCCGATGGAAATAAACCGTCTTTCTCAGCTCAGAGGCAGGGCGTACGAAAATATGCTGGCTGTAGCCACCTGCAATTATCCCGAAACGGTTCCGGACTGCAACGGAGGGTCAAGTGTTTTTGACGGAGTTGCTTATCTTCCGGAATTAAGCGGTTCAAGGGATACCTGTATTTGCATGGCGGATGGGAAAGAGGGGATATATATTGCCGAGCTTGATATGGATATGCTCCGCGATTATCGTAAAAGAGAGGTACACGGCAATGCGTACCGGCGTCCGAAAAAATACGGGCTTCTTACCGACACAAAGATTGAAAAGCCGTTTATCAGAGAAGATTACAGAGAATGATTTGTTAGAGCCTGTTTAGTATTCCTCCAATCGTTGGATTTTTGAGTGGGATTTTTCTGCCGGCAAAGTCCGGAATTCGCGGGAATACTTTGTGTATTTCAA
>JAFLUR010000389.1 GCA_022508725.1 Oscillospiraceae bacterium | reverse complement strand
ATTCCATAACAGAAATCAGTACGCTTTGCGGATATTCTTCTCTCGGTAATTTTCAAAGATACTTTAAAAAACTTGTCGGTATGCCGCCGAGTGAATACAGGAAGTTATTTTTAAAACAAGAAGTGTAATCAGAACTTAATAATTCGACTTCTGATTACACTTCAAATTCAAATAATTATAATTTCATCGCAATAAATTCTCTCGTATAGTTCCTGCATATACAAATCAGATTTTTCATAAAACAGAATAAAGAAGAGCGTTATCTGTATCTGCTGTGATTTTTCTTCTTTACAGTCTGCTCCCGCTCAAGATATTTGCTTTGCTCATACTTCTGCCGTATGCGTTCCGCATCCGCTGAAATATTTTTGCACATACACACTGTCCGGCGCAGATTTTTTAACTTTATGTTGATTTCCTGTATCCTATCCGACGATCCGTTGTCACCTTGTCGGTTATACAAACCTTTGCGCTCATCAATCAATTCCGCAATATCCTGTTCCGCCGTGCGTTGACATCTCATCAGCTGTTCCGCAGTTTCGATATTGTTCTCACACAGAAAATGAAACTGTTTTTGATACCGCTCAATTTTTATCAATTCTTCGCGCATAAATGCCGTAACTCGAAGCGGAGCTTGTCTCTTGCGGATTTTCTTGAACAGATACAGATAATGAAAGTATAGCGCCTTAAATCCCGTCAGCTTGGTTTTCTTAACCTTGCTCAAATCTCCGTGCACATTATAGATCTTCTTTGGCAGTGACAGCGGCTTAATTCCGTATCTCGCAGCTATTATTCGCTGCTTTATGCCATCCTCGGTATATTCCGTCCCGAGAGAATCAAGTCTTATCGTCTTTTTGCCGAATGGTGGAATTATTGATGTGTATTTATACTTCCAACCTCTACGCTTTACAATATACCCATGTCGTTCAAGCTGCCGCCAAAATTCATTACTTGTAACAGAATTGGCTATTATTCTGTCAAGCTCTGCTTTGACCTGTCCGCGAATTGTAGGCTTACCGGTATGCTCCGCCCGCCATCCGGCATAGTTTTTACCTCTGTTCGTCGGATTTTCAATTACGGATAACCCGTACTCTCTGCACAATCTATCCGATGTTTCGCGCATTTGCCTATATGTAGCCTTACTGTCGTAATATTTCTTACCGTCTGCGAATGAAACGGAATTTAATACAAAATGATTATGAATGTGATGCTTATCAAGATGTGTGGCTACCACGATTTCAAACCTATCTCCCCATAATTGCTCCGCAAGTTTAACACCGATTTCGTGTGCTGTTGCCGGAGTGACTTCGTCCGGTTTGAAGCTTTGGTATCCGTGAAAAGCTGTAATGCCATCCGTTTTCCCGTACTGTCTTTTGGTTTGCAGCATTTTATAACGGGCATTGGTAGGTGTGACATTGACGCCAGTTACAAATATTCTCTGCTCGGTCTTATCGGGATTTGTTGCATACGCCATCACGTCCTGCAAGCACTGCAAGTCCTCTTTGATATATTTACTTCCATCGGTCTTTTCGGAGTTTTCCGCATAGGCGATAACATTATCCAATCTGCCCTTTATGCCCCATATCTTGGTCGTTGCCATATATAATCCTTTCCGGTTCTGTAACTGCTGCGTTGATTTCCAAAACCGCCCTGTCAAGTTTTACAACCTGCTCATTGTAAAATCCGGTATCAATCATGCCTGTGGTATTTGCCACTCTCGCTATTTGGTTGAGATTATTCCCGATGCTGTTGAGTTCCTTTATCATTCTGTTATACTCTAACGGCGGTTTCTCCTTCGGTATATATCCACACACTGCCATGCGGATATATGCCGATTTGGTCAATCCGCATCTGCGGATATTTTTCTTTAACTGCTCCGATTCCTTGTCGCTTAATCGCACAGTGAGATTATGTATTCTGTTCCTCATTAAAGTATCTCCTTTCCTGCGGGGTCTTAGGGAAACTCCCTAAAATATCGAATTTGTACTGCCGAATTCAGTGCTTGCTTCTACGTTACCGCACATATACGTCTGCCGGAATAATCTGTCTATGTAAGCGTTATAACTCAGCAAAGTACGAAATATACAGCCTGCCAAATACG
>JAFLUR010000388.1 GCA_022508725.1 Oscillospiraceae bacterium | reverse complement strand
TTGTGCGTGATCCTAAAGTATTCCTTATGGATGAGCCTCTTTCAAACCTTGACGCTAAGCTCAGAGTTCAGATGAGAACCGAGATCAACAAGCTTCACAAAAAATTGCAGACTACATTTATATATGTAACACACGACCAGACAGAAGCTATGACAATGGGAACTCGTATCGTTGTTATGAAGGACGGTCTTGTACAGCAGGTAGATACACCGGCTAACCTTTATACAAAGCCAGTAAACGTATTTGTGGGCGGATTTATCGGCAGTCCGCAGATGAACTTTGTAAACGCCGTTCTTACACAGAAACCGGACGGTTTGTATTTGATTTTCGGTGAAGAAAGCATTAAGCTGCCTGAGGGCAAGGTTAAGGATAAGCCTGAGCTTGAGGCTTATATCGGCAAAGAGGTTATTGTCGGCGTAAGACCGGAGGATATCCATGACGATGAAGCATTTGTCAATGACAGAAAAGACTGTGTTGTTGATGCATTTGTGGAAGTTACCGAAATGATGGGTGCCGAAACATATTTGTATCTTACAATCGGCGGAACTCCTTTTACAGCAAGAGTTAATCAGCGTTCAACCGCAAGAGTTAATGATACAATCAAGGTTGCTTTTGAAGCAAATAAAATACATTTGTTCGATAAGGACACAGAGCTTGCCATTATTCACTGATATTTATTTTTTCAAACAGAATATGCGGAAAGTTAAACTTTCCGCATATTTTTATAGGGAAGGTGTATTTGATTATGAAAAGGATATCCAGTTTTGATGTTGATCATACCATACTTACGGAAGGAATATATGTATCACGCATTGACGGCGATGTTGTAACCTATGATTTGCGCGTGTGCCGCCCGAATACCGGAGTTATTATGGATAATGTTACCATGCATACCGAGGAGCATATGTTTGCCACATATATCCGCAACAGTGAAATCTCAGATGATGTTTTGTATTTCGGACCCATGGGATGTCAGACCGGTTTTTATCTGCTCGTAAGAGATTCGGTTACTCAGGAAAAGCTGCTTGATGTTATAAAGGATGTTTTGCGGAAAATAATTTCACATACCGGCGAAGTATTCGGATGCAGTCCTGTGGAATGCGGCAATTATAAAACTCTGAATTTGGAAAATGCAAAAAAAGTTTCCGAGACCTATCTGGATATTATAAAGGATACGAAAAATATCATAACTTATAATGAGGTCAAATAACAGAAAATCAGCCGGATATTTTAATAACGGCTGATTTTTGTTACTGCATTATTATAATAGGGACAATGTTATTGATATCAATCTAAGTTATATAAATTGCTCTTTATCTGACTCAGATTGATATTTTTTAAGGATATATCACCGGAATATTTTATTTTGTTGTCAAAAACCTTTTCAAGCGTTGATAACAGCTGTTTATTCGGCAAATTATCCTTATTATGAATTATGATCGATTTTGGTGACAATGAAATCAATGTGCTTAAAAGCAAATCATCATAATTGATTATTCCGTAACGCATTTCGTTTTTAAAATCATCTATGCATTCATCGGTAATTTCATTGTAATTCTTATCAAGAAGAATGTATTTTTTTTCTGAATAAATTATATGAATTAAAGGTATTGATGATTCCTGCATATCAACAAAAAATTTAAGAAGCTCTATAAACTCATTATATTCGTTTTCCGCAATAATCCCGTCAAGAGATTTTTCCACGCTGTATTCAAGCTCTTTTTTATACATTTGTAGTCTGAATAATATAAATCCTTCTATATTAAGGAAATCCTCACGCTCAATATAAGCGATCAAATCCTCCTTTATAAGATCAATGCGTTTATCCTGCGGCAATTTGGCGAACATATCATACGCTTTGTTAAATTGACTGTATTTTAGTCCGTAATCCTCAAATATTTTGTATACGATATTCTTTTCATAATGTTCTTTTATATATTTCGCAAGTTCCGAAGAAAAGCTTTCCACATCGCTTTTTTGTTCAAAAATCACCCTAACTCGTCTGTTATTATTATATATAGTAAATAATTTCCACACGCTTTCACTTCCCTTATAAGTTTACATAATTTTACTAAATTAAAAATCTAATTATTTAATGTATAAG
>JAFLUR010000387.1 GCA_022508725.1 Oscillospiraceae bacterium | reverse complement strand
GGAGGTTGCGGAAGAAATAGGAATAAGTCAGGCGCAGGTGTCAAGACTCGAAAAAAGCGCATTGAGCAATATGAGAAAATATATTTAGGGAAACACTGAATAAATCAATATCAAAAAATAATTTACGAAAAAAAATACGATCATTCTTTGGCGCGCGCGTTCGGCACCGGTTTTTTGTATCCGGTGCCGGATTTTTTTGACTGCCGTTCAACAGGGGTTTCAATAATTTTGGCGGTAAGATTTTTTTCATAAAAATTAATGCAAAATGAAAAAAAGTGTGTTATAATAATATAACGGGGTGACGGTCATGCGGAAATCGGAGCTTATTAAAAATAATTTTACATTTGCACAGCGGAGGAATTATGAACATACTTGATAATCTTAACAATGAACAGATAAAAGCGGTTAAACATTCGGAAGGTCCCGTTCTGGTGCTCGCGGGCGCCGGAAGCGGAAAAACGACCGTGCTTGTCAGCAGAATAGCATATCTTATATACGAGAAAAATGTGCGCCCGTACAACATACTCGCGATAACCTTTACAAATAAGGCGGCGCGCGAAATGAAAGAACGCGTTGTAAAAATGGCGGGTGAGGCGGCGGCGGAAATATGGATGGGTACATTTCATTCGGTATGCGTTCGTATACTTCGCGGTTGTATCGAAACACAAGGGTATGACAGTAATTTTGTTATATATGATACATCCGATTCGGTATCGGTCATGAAAGAATGTATGAAGGAGCTGAATATAAACGACAAAAATTTCCCGGTAAAATCGGTATTGTCGATAATAAGCCGCGCAAAGGATGATATGCTTTCTCCGGAAAGGTTTGAGGAAATTCACCGTGAGGATTTCCGTATGTCAACGGTTGCCGGGCTGTATAAGCTGTATCAAAAAAAGCTGATGACCGGCAACGCGCTCGATTTTGACGATATTATATATGTCACCGTTAAGATATTTTCGGAAAATCCCGATATACTTGAAAAATATCAAAACAGATTTAAGTATATAATGGTTGACGAGTATCAGGATACAAACAATGTTCAGTATAAGCTGATAAGCATGCTTGCGGCGAAAAGCCGTAATCTTTGCGCTGTGGGCGACGATGATCAGAGCATATATAAATTCCGGGGCGCGAATATACGCAACATACTCGATTTTGAGCGTGAATTTCAGGATGCGGAGATTATAAAGCTGGAGCAGAACTACCGTTCAACACAGAATATTCTTGACGCCGCAAACAGTGTTATTTCAAATAACACAGGCAGAAAGGGAAAGGAGCTGTGGACGGATAACGGCAGGGGCGGATTGATAAATTATTTTACCGCGTCAAATGAGTATAATGAGGGTGAATATATAGCCAAGAGCATAAACAAGCTTGTTCGGGATGATTTTAAATACGGCGACTGCGCGGTTTTGTACAGAACCAATGTACAGTCCCGAGTGCTTGAGGAAATGATGCTGAGAAATGCGGTTCCGTACAGGATATTGGCGGGTCTGCGCTTTTACGACCGAAAGGAGATAAAGGATATTACGGCATATCTGAAGGTGCTGTACAATCCGCATGATGATATAGGTTTGAGAAGAATTATAAATGAACCGAAAAGAGGCATAGGAGATACCACGGTTGAAAAGGCGGCAAAACTTGCGGCGGCTGCCGGAACAAGCCTGTTTGATGTTTTTGCCGCGGCGGATGATATTCCGGAGCTTTCGAGAGCGGCGGCAAAAATAAATCTTTTTATGGATATTATACGCAATTTGATGATGGCGGCAATGAGTCTTTCGGTTCCGGAGCTTGTTATGAGAGTAATGGAGGATACGGGATATCTTACCATGCTCAAAAACGAGAATACGGTCGAATCGAGAAACAGAACAGAAAATTTGCAGGAATTCATGACCGTTGCGGAAGAGCATGCGAGAAATACCGAAAACGCCGATCTGGGTACCTTTCTGGAAAGTATTTCGCTTATTTCCGATATAGATTCCTATGACGAGGAACAGGACGCGGTCGTGCTTATGACCGTGCACAGCGCAAAGGGACTGGAATTTCCGAATGTGTTTCTTGCGGGAATGGAGGAAGGAATATTCCCGGGCATACGTTCCATGGAC
>JAFLUR010000386.1 GCA_022508725.1 Oscillospiraceae bacterium | reverse complement strand
GCAGAAAAATCCACTCAAAAATCTAACGATTGGAGGAATACTAAACAGGCTCTTAGAAAAGACAATCCGAAAAAGAGGTATAAAAGTATCGATAAAATACTGTGAAATCACAGAATAGGGGGACAATGAAATGAATAGAAAACTAATTTCACTAATCACATCATTCTCGCTGGTATGCGCGCTGTTTACGGCGCCTTCCGTCTCGGAGGCTTCATCGTCGATTCCCGCGTTTCCCGGCGCGGAGGGCGGAGGTATGTATGCGACGGGCGGCAGAGGCGGCAAGGTGGTACACGTTACCAATCTGAAGGACAGCGGTTCGGGTTCTTTCAGAGATGCCGTTTCGGGATCAAACAGAATTGTAGTGTTTGATGTAGGCGGAACTATCGAGTTGAAAAGCGACGTTGTGGTGAAGGGAAACGTTACGATTTTGGGTCAGACGGCTCCGGGCGGTGCGGGTGTGACTCTTAAAAACGGAAAAATCGGTATGGGCGGTGATAATATCATCGTGCGCTTTATAAGCTCGCGTCCCGGCGAAAAGGGTTCGGGCGACTATGACGCATGGGGCGGAAGCGCCGGCTCAAACTCGATTATTGACCATTGCTCTATCGGATGGGCAAATGACGAGCAGTTCGGTCTGTATTCAAAGAACATGAATCAGACCGTACAATACTGTCTTATAGGTCCGTCGGACTGCGTATCGTATCATTCAAAGGGAGCGCACGGATTCGGCGCGATGTTCGGCAAGGGGCAGAATACATGGCATCATAATATGCTTGCTCACAGCCTGTCAAGAAACTTTCGCGGTAAGGTTGAAAAGACAAATTCCATGGATTTTGTCAATAATGTCATTTACGATTGGGGTTATCAGACAGCTTACGGAACGCTCGGACATCTTAATTATGTAAATAATTACCTTAAAGCCGGTCCCTCTACCAAGAAAGGTTATAACTTTATCAATATATCAAGCGGAACCGCTCCGGAGAATTACAGATTTTATCTGACAGGAAACAAAATGGTGGATAAAGACGGCAGCGAAACCAATAACGCCGCCATGGCAAGGCTTAACGCAAACAACTGGGACGGCGGAGTAAGTTACGGAGATGCGGGATTAACAGAGAAGGATTACCGTGTTGATTCTCCGTTTTCGGTTTCCGATGTAAACGGAAACAATGCGTCCTATGTCAGTAAGGCGGAATCGCCGGAGGATGCTTTTGAGCATGTTCTTATGTATGCGGGTGCGGGAATAAGCCCCGAACAACGTCCGAAAATCGACAGGCAGGTTATGGATGAGGCACGCAACGGAACAGGCTCTCTTACCGGCGGACGTAATTTTTCCGAGGTCAATGACTCGGCTGTATTGGATGCGATAAAAGAATACGGAATACAATATGTGGATTACAACGAGTATTATCCCAAAGCCATCCTTACAAAGGAGATCATTGACAGCGATAATGACGGTATGCCCGATGATTGGGAGATTGAGCGCGGATTGGATCCGAATGATGATTCGGATGCAACGGGCGATTATCTCGGAAAAGGATACAATAACATAGAATACTACGCTAACGACTTGACGGTAAACGCTTTTCCGGAGGGTGTTGTCGAGGTATCTTTGACATCTGTTGATCTGGGTCCGGAATACGAAAAAATAAAAGCGGATTTGGATGCTCTTACGTTGAGTACAAATTCGATAAAGCTTCGCACGGATTTATCTCTGCCGCAGAAAGGAAGCGTAAATGATTTGGATATTGTATGGACGTCTTCGTCATCTGCGATAAAAATAAGCAATAATCAAATATCGCAGGTAACCGGATCGTCGGATGATCAAAATGTTATACTTACGGCGAATATTTCCTACGGCGACTATAATATGAGCAAGAGCTTTGTTGTAACGGTACTGTCAAACTCCACATTTTGGAAAGCAAGCTCAGCCAATAACGGAAAACCTGCGGGAACGGAGCTTTTTGACGGGCTCACAACGCTTTTTGAAATGACGTACGGCACAAGCGCAGTCACGATAAATAATGAATCCTTTTCCGGATATGTAAGCTCCGCAGATAACGGTTTGCTTTCAAACGGCGTTGCGTCGGGTACTGCATTTAAGTATGAGGCTTCGGAAAACTGATATTTGACGGCGTA
>JAFLUR010000385.1 GCA_022508725.1 Oscillospiraceae bacterium | reverse complement strand
CTTTGCCGGCAGAAAAACCCGCTCAAAAATCCGGCAATCTCCGAATACTAAACAGACTCTAAAGGACCGGATCGTAAACGAAAGGAAGTTTTTATTTATGAAAAAAATTTTGATATGTTCATTTATCACCGCTCTTATTGTCGCTCTTTCATCATGCGACGGAAACAATACGGAAATCAAACCGTCGAATACACCGGAGGCAACGGATTTATCAAGCACGCCGGCTCAAACCGAATACATACCGGAAGAGTCCGCCGGACCGGCAGATGAAAACAAATCCGGCAGCGTAATAAAGCCGGGCGATAAAACCGACTTATCGGGTATGACAAAAACATATTCCGGGTCTTTCGATTTCAATTCGGACGATATAATCGACAATGTATCGCTTTATATCGACGCGCAGAAGGACGAAAACGGTATACTTATGCTTGAGGACAGCAACAAATGGACTCTTGTCGTAAGCGACGGGATAACCTCGTACACCCTTTTCGATTCGACCGTATCACACGGCTCTCTTTATGTTGAAATTTCGGAATATTACAAAAACGATACCGCGATTCCGACATTATCTTTGATAAAAGACTCCGGCGCGGGTTTAAGCATAACCAATTACACATATAATAAAAATGCCGGCGGCTTTGACAAGTCGGAGGTATTTTCCACAGACTCTCTTTCGGACGGCGGCATAAACAAAATATCATCGTCACTGCCCGACCCCGAGGCTGTGAACAATTGAGGAAACAGTCGAAAGCAAACGGCATTATATTTGATTTACGAAAGGATTGATTTATATGGTTACGGAACTTACAAAGGACAATTTCGAGAGCGAGGTTATGAAATCGGATATTCCCGTTCTTATAGATTACTGGGCGTCATGGTGTATGCCGTGCTCCATGGTTTCTCCGATAATAGATGAAATTTCGGAAGAATATTCCTCAAAGCTTAAGGTATGCAAAGTCAATATCGACGAGCAGGGTGAGCTTGCAAGCCGCGCCGCGGTAGTAAGCATTCCGACGATAATGCTTGTAAAGAACGGCAAAACGGAGGAAAAGCTTGTCGGCGCATATTCAAAGGATGACTATGAGGAAATTATCGAGAAATATATATGAGCATTATTAAAAAAGAGGAAATTATAAGGATCGCTCTTGATAATAATATAACGCATACAGGCTTTGTCCGCGGTGCGTTTTCGGAGCCTGCGGAAAAGCTCTCGAATAAAAAGACCGTTATGATGCCGGAGGATATAGCCGGAAGCGATTATGAATGGGTCAATACCTTTATCGTATGTCTGCTCCCGTATTTTTCCGGCGGCGAGAGATCCCGTATCTCACGTTATGCATGGGGGGAAGATTATCATGCCGTTATGCATGAATGTCTTTCCCCCTTGCGCTCATATCTCGAAGAAAACGGATGCCGTGCCCAAATTCTTTGCGATAATCACAAGCTTAACGACAGGTATCTTGCGTATAAGGCGGGACTCGGATTTTTGGGCAAAAACGGATTTCTCATAAACGACGATTACGGAACATATACCTTTATCGGCTCCGTTGCGACAAGCGCGGAAATATCGTCCGACTGCCGCCCTTCCGGCAAATCGTGCCTTAACTGCGGCGGCTGCAAAAAAAGCTGCCCGGGCGGAGCGATAAGCGATGAGGGAGTATGCGTCGAAAGGTGCGTATCATACCTTACCCAGAAAAAGGGCGAGCTTACAGCCGAGGAGGTCGGCGTAATAAAAAAAAGCGGCTACATATGGGGCTGCGATATATGCCAAGAGGTATGCCCGCATAATAAATATGCAAAAAAAACGAATATTCATTCATTCACCGACAATCTTACGCGAACCGTCTCGATCGATAAGGATATTTCAAACCGCGAATTCAAGCGCAAATATTCAAAACGAGCCTTTGCATGGCGCGGAAAACGGACACTTTTGCGCAATATGGATATATTCGGGAAATAAAATTTGTGAAATATTACTATTGTATAATTATTCTTTATGCTGTATAATTATAAATAAATATCCCGCAGACTTTGCGCGCGGCGGATCTTTCTTGAATTTCGGATCGGTTCCGGGTTAATTAAGAAATATAAGAGCCTGTTTGGTATTCCTCCGATCGTTGGATTTTTGAGTGGATTTTTCTGC
>JAFLUR010000384.1 GCA_022508725.1 Oscillospiraceae bacterium | reverse complement strand
TACTACCACATTTCCTCGCCATTGTCAAGCTCTTTTTTGACTTTTTTCACTTTTTCCTTGACGCCTGCGCTTAAATTGTGATATCCTTGAACGGCTTTTTTATATTAACATACTTCCGCACCTTTGTCAAGCACTTTTTTCCCTTTTTTTCATCGCGCCGCATTAATCGGCAATTATGTACAAATCCGATAATATAAATAATCTCCGGTTAGTTAAAATTTACCGCATATTAAAGTGTATCGCCCAATATCCCTCTCACACTTTCCCATACACATTCCGCCACCTTATCAATATCCGAATTTGCCGGAATAATCGCAACATTCTCCCCCATACGCTTAAATACATCAAAAAAATTCTCCCTGACTATCGTTAAACGTTCCTTTTTTTCGTAAAGCTCCGTTCCGGCTCTGCTTTTTGAAATACGCCGCATCGCCTCATCAACGCTCACATCGATAAAAACGGTAATATCCGGCTGCATCAGCTCTCTGTTGAGCCCGTTAAGCTCAACGACCCTTTCAAGCGGCACTCCCACGCTGTTATACGCATATGACGAAAAATAATATCTGTCCGACACCACACTTATCCCCGAATTTACCTTTTCGAGAATACCGTCGGTGCCGAGAATATGTTCCGTTCTGTCCGCCGCAAACAGCATGGACATGGTCTGCTCACTGAACGTAATCTCTCTCGTAAGAGCCCTTCTTATCAATTTTCCGATTTCCCCGTCGGTCGGCTCCCGCGTTGTTTCCGCACTAATTCCGCATTTCTTCAATCTTTCGCACAAGATTTCCGCCTGTGTTGTTTTTCCGCTTCCGTCTATCCCCTCAAAAACAATAAATTTTCCTTTCTTCATAATAATTATTGTTCCTTTCAATACGCCAAAAAACCGGAGGTATTGTCTGTCCCGCAAACAACACCTCCGCTTTGCGCAAACTTTTTCTCTTCCTGCCGGTTTTTATGTGTCCGTTAAAATATCTTCCAATTAGCGGTATCATTCAAAAATACCGCAGCGTAATACCCGTTTTTTGCCAAATTTTCAAATTGCTTTCCAGGCTTTTTCGACTTTATACACAATGTCACATCATAATCCTTGATACCGTTTCTGTACATCAAAGCCTCTTTTATCTCACCTTCGTCATAAAGCACGGCAATTTTTTTCCTCTCTTCGCCGTTATCCCCGCGCTCGGATAATATCGAAAAAATTCTTTCAAAGCCTATCGAAAACCCGACCGCCGGAATATCCTGACCCAAAAACCTTCCTATCATATTATCATATCTTCCGCCGCCGCCGACCGAACCGCCGAACTCGTCGCACGATATTTCAAACACCGTACCGGTATAATATCCCTGTCCGCGCACAAGCGACGCATCATAATAAACGCTGTATTTCCCATCCGACAGCTCGTTGGATATATCGATAATTCCGCCGAGCTTTTCGGCAAGCTCTTTGTTGTCTCCGTACATTTTCGCCTTTTCAAGCGTGATTTCACCGCTCTCAAGTATCTGTGCAAATCCGGCGATCACCTCCGCGTCGAATCCCTTTTCGTCAAGCTCCTTTTTCACGCCGTCAATACCTATCTTATCCAGCTTATCGAACGTGACGCATACCGTGTCGAGCCTGTCCTTTTCAAAACCCGCATATGCAAGTATATTTTTTAAAATCCGCCTGTCGTTCACTCTGATCTTAAAACCGGAAATTCCGATTTCCAAAAGCGCCTTTGCCGTCGTGTGGATAAGCTCCGTTTCCGCCGTGCCTGATTTTGAACCTATTATATCTATATCACACTGCACAAATTCGCACAATCTGCCCTTTTGCGGCCTTTCCGCACGGTAGACCCTGTCGATCTGTATGACCTTGAAGGGATTGGGCAGGAGCTCCTTATTGTTCGCATAATATCTTGCAAGCGGCAGAGTAAGATCGTATCTCAGACCGCAGTCGGCGATCTCGTCGAACTTGCCTCCCTCAACGGCTCTTTTCAGCTTATCTCCTCGTTTCATAATTTTAAAAATAAGATTAAGATTATCGCCTCCGTCGCTCTTTTCAAGATTTTCCATACTCTCTATGGCGGGCGTTGTTATTCTTGAAAATCCCGCCGCGCGGTATACCGACAAAATTTTATCCATCAGTCTGTCGCGCAGAAGCGTTTGGG
>JAFLUR010000383.1 GCA_022508725.1 Oscillospiraceae bacterium | reverse complement strand
GATGAAATAGTATATATGACCGCCGATCTGGAGGACAGATATATAATCGCTCAGGCAAATGAGCCGCTTGATGAAAACGGAGCGTTTCTCGATAAAAAGGTATCGGCTCGTTATCGCGATGAGATAGTCGAGGTTCCGCCGAGTGAGATAGATTACATGGATGTTTCGCCCAAGCAGCTTGTATCGGCTGTAACGGCTTGTATTCCGTTCCTTGAAAATGACGATGCGAACAGAGCGCTTATGGGCTCAAATATGCAGTGTCAGGCGGTGCCGCTGCTTACCACCGATTCGCCTATTGTGGGAACGGGTATAGAGTATAAGGTTGCGCATGATTCGGGTTCGGCGGTGCTTGCGCCCGAGGATGGCGTTGTTGAGAAGGTTTCGGCGGATGAGATTGTTATAAAAGGCGAAAGCGGAACAAGACACAGCCGTAAGCTTGTTAAATTCGCGCGTTCAAACCAAAGTACCTGCATAAATCAAAGACCTATCGTTGAAGTGGGAGAGCGTGTAAAGAAGAGTGATATTATTGCCGACGGTCCCGCGACCGATAACGGTGAGCTTGCGTTGGGAAAAAATATTCTTATCGGCTTTATGACGTGGGAAGGCTATAATTACGAGGATGCCGTTCTTATCAGCGAAGAGCTTGTAATGAATGATGTGTTCACATCGATTCATATAGAGGAATACGAGTGCGAATCGAGAGATACAAAGCTCGGACCGGAGGAAATAACGAGAGATATTCCCAATGTAAGCGAGGAGGCGTTAAAGGATCTCAATGACAAGGGTATCATAAGAATAGGCGCGGAAGTGCGTTCGGGAGATATTCTTGTGGGAAAGGTTACGCCCAAGGGAGAAACCGAGCTTACGGCGGAGGAAAGACTGCTCAGAGCGATATTCGGCGAAAAGGCGAGAGAGGTCAGAGATACGTCGCTGCGCGTTCCTCACGGTGAGAGCGGTATTATAGTGGATGTAAAGACTTTCAGCCGTGAAAATTCGGATGAGCTTTCGCCCGGAGTGAACGAGGTCGTAAGATGCTATATTGCCCAAAAGAGAAAAATTTCCGTCGGCGACAAGATGGCGGGACGTCACGGTAACAAGGGCGTTATTTCCCGTATACTGCCGCAGGAGGATATGCCGTTTTTGGAGGACGGAACACCGCTTCAGATAGTTCTTAATCCTCTGGGCGTGCCGTCGCGTATGAATATAGGACAGGTGCTTGAAGTCCACCTCGGATTTGCCGCCAAAAAACTGGGATATAAGATCGCCACACCCGTATTTGACGGCGCGAATTTCGATGATATACAAAGAGCGTTTGAAGAGGCGGGACTGCCCGTAAATTGCAAATCGGTTCTTTATGACGGAAGAACAGGCGAAAGATTTGATAATGAGGTAACGGTAGGAATAATGTATTACCTTAAACTGGCGCATCTTGTCGATGATAAGATACATGCCCGTTCGACGGGACCGTATTCGTTGGTAACACAGCAGCCTCTCGGAGGAAAGGCTCAGTTCGGCGGACAGCGTTTCGGTGAGATGGAAGTATGGGCGCTCGAGGCTTACGGCGCGGCATATACGCTTCAGGAAATACTTACCGTTAAATCGGATGATATTGTGGGACGCGTAAAGACTTATGAATCCATAGTAAAGGGTGAGAATGTTCCCAAATCGGGTATTCCGGAGTCGTTTAAGGTGCTTGTTAAGGAATTGCAGAGTCTTGCGCTTGATATTCGTATACTTAATGAACATAAAGAGGAGATCGACCTTAATATGATAGGCGATGACGATGACGATGACGGATTTGTTCCGGCAGAGGAAATAAAGACCCCGGACGGTGAAGATACCCAGAATCAAGAGATCGACAGCGTGATAGATGATATAATCGGTTCGGAGCCGGGTGATGACGATGAAGAGGATGATGATGTGGACATACTCGATGATGAGTATGATATTCCGCTTGACGACGAGGATTTCATCGGTGAAGATTCCTTTGATGAATAATAGGCTAAGCATTTGATTAATAGGGGGTTTTTTGATGTTATTGGAATTTAACAGTTTTGACGCGATAAAAATCGGTCTTGCATCACCCGAAACCATAAGAGAATGGTCTTACGGTGAAGTAAAAAAACCCGAAACGATAAATTACAGAACATTGAAGCCGGAAAAAGAC
>JAFLUR010000382.1 GCA_022508725.1 Oscillospiraceae bacterium | reverse complement strand
GCTTACGGCGGAGAGATCGCCGATGTTCTCGAAACGGTGACATATACGGACGGTGAGGGAAGCATCAAAACGGCGGGAAAGGATGAGCTGGAGATGGGCTACAGAAAGAGTATGTTCACCGATAAGGATTATATCATTCTGTCCTGCGTGATGAAGCTGAGGCATGAGGATAACGAAAAAATACGGGAAAAAATGCGTGAGTTCAGCAAGCGCAGAATGGAAAAGCAGCCGCTTTCGCAGCCGAGCGCGGGAAGCACCTTTAAGCGTCCGGAGGGCAATTTTGCCGGAAAGCTTATCGAGGACGCCGGACTCAAGGGATTCAGCATAGGCGGCGCTCAGGTATCGACAAAGCATGGCGGCTTTGTCGTAAATACGGGCTGTGCGACGGCAAAGGACGTTATGGATGTTATCGATCATGTCTGCCGCAAGGTAGACAGCCGGTTCGGCGTAAAGCTTGAGCCGGAGGTGCGGATAGTGGGAGAAAGAGATACGCGTTAGGTCGGTAAAAGACCGGTCCGGAAGTGCGGATGGTAAGAGAAAAGGATACACGGCAGAGTGACCGGCTTTTAGGTCGGAAACATAGGGAAACACCGATTTGGCTGAATTATTTTTTGATATTGATTTATTCGGTGTTTCCATGGGAATCGGAAAGGAATTTTATTATGCGGTTTGCGGTAGTGACGGGTATATCGGGTTCGGGCAAGACACAGGTCGCCCGTATACTTGAGGATATCGGATTTTTCTGTATTGACAATATGCCGCCGGCACTTATCCCGAAGCTTGTGGATATATTTCTTGCGGCAAACGGAAAATTCGATAATGTGGCTCTGGTGGTTGATATTCGTATAAGGGATATGTTCAAGGAGCTTGATGATGAGCTTAAAAAGCTTAAAAACAACGGGTATAAATATACGCTTCTTTACCTTGACGCGGACGACAAAACGATAATCAAGCGGTATAAGGAAACGCGCCGCGTTCATCCTCTTGCGTCCGGAAAGGGCTTGCTTGACAGTATAAAAAGCGAAAGGAACCGTCTGGAATTTCTGCTGAGTGAGGCGGATCATGTGATAGACACCTCCGGGCTTACTCTCGGGGATCTGTCATCAAAGGTAAAGAATATATTTATGTCGGACAGAAATCCCGAGAACGATATGAAAATAAACGTTATGTCATTCGGGTTCAAATACGGTGTGCCGATAGACGCGGACCTTGTGTTCGACGTCAGGTGCTTTCCGAATCCTTTTTATGTCGATGAACTTAAGGAGCTGACGGGCAACGACAATCCCGTGCGGGATTATGTTCTCAGCTTTAACAACTGCGTTGTGTTTCTTCAAAAATTATATGATATGCTTTCCTTTTTGATACCGCTTTACACGGAGGAGGGGAAATCAAGCCTTACGGTGGCGATAGGCTGTACGGGGGGAAAGCACAGGAGTGTCACAATGGCGAATATGCTGGGAGAGATGCTTGAAGGGTACGATACCGAGGTAAGTCACAGAGATATTATGAGAGGTCGTACCAATTGATCGGGAGGTGGCATTGATGTATGATGACATAAGGATAGCCGCGGTCGGCGGAGGTACCGGACTTTCCACAATGCTCAGAGGAATAAAGACGTACACGCCGAATATTACGGCGATAGTAACGGTTGCCGACGACGGGGGTTCGAGCGGTATGCTTAGGAGCGATCTCGGCATGCTTCCGCCGGGAGATATAAGGAACTGCCTTATAGCGCTTGCCGATGCGGAGCCTATGCTCAAAAAGCTTTTTATGTATCGCTTTACCGAGGGTTCTCTTGCGGGACATTCGTTCGGCAATCTGTTCCTTGCGGCGATGACGGGTATATGCTCCGATTTTGACGAGGCGGTGAAGAAAACAAGCGATGTTCTTGCGGTCGTGGGGCGGGTTTTGCCTGTAACGTGCGAGAATATTTCTCTTTTTGCAAGGATAGAAAACGGCAGTATAATCCGGGGCGAGTCGAATATAGGAATGCCCAAGGACAATGATCTGGGGATAGACAGAGTGTTTATCGAGCCGGAAAAGCCGGCGGCGTCGGCGGGAGTGATCAAGGCGATAAGAGAGGCGGATATTATCGTTCTCGGTCCCGGGAGCCTGTATACGAGCATTATTCCCAATCTGCTTGTGGACGGAGTGGCGGAGGCGATAAAAAAATCGAAGGCGG
>JAFLUR010000381.1 GCA_022508725.1 Oscillospiraceae bacterium | reverse complement strand
TAGTATTCCTCCAATCGTTGGATTTTTGAGTGGATTTTTCTGCCGGCAAAGTCCGAAATTCGCGGGAATACTTTGTGTATTTCAAGAATTTCGGACTTTGCCTGCGGGAAAATATGCCAAAAAGATGATGATTGGAGGATACTAAACAGGCTCTTAAACAAAATATATAAAAAACGTTAAAAAACTATTGAAATGTGCTTTGTTTTTATATATAATATAGATAGTAAATTCTATATGAGGTGATAAAATGTTAAAAATGAAAGATTATGAATTTTGGTTTATTACGGGAAGCCAGCATCTTTACGGACCGGAAACCCTTGCGCAAGTCGAAAAGGACTCGACCGCAATTGTTGACGGGCTTAACAAAAGCGGAAATCTTCCCTGCCGGCTTGTATTCAAACCGGTCGTTAAGACTCCCTCGGAGATAACAAAAATATTCAAAGAGGCGCAATTTGACGACAAATGCGCCGGCGTTATAACCTGGATGCATACATTCAGTCCTTCAAAAATGTGGATTAACGGATTAAAGGATTTCACAAAGCCCTATCTCCATTTCCATACGCAGTTCAACCGTACAATTCCGTGGAATGAAATAGATATGGACTTTATGAACCTTAACCAATCGGCTCACGGCGACAGAGAGCATGGATTTATTGTTTCAAGACTCAGAAAAAACCGCAAGGTCGTTGTAGGCTATTGGGAGGATGAAGAGCCGCAGAAGAAAATCGCAGGCTGGATGAGAAGCGCGGTCGGATATATGGTATCGCAGAACTTTAAAATGCTGCGTCTCGGCGATAATATGCGTCAGGTTGCGGTTACGGAGGGCGACAAGGTAGAGGCTGAGATAAAGCTCGGCTGGGATATCGAATACCGGGGCATAGGCGATCTGGTCGCTGTAATGAATAAAGTTACCGATGCGGAAGTCGATAAAAAGATGGACGAGTACCGTTCAAAATACGATATGGATACCGACAACATCGATGCCGTGCGTTATCAAGCCAAAACAGAGGTCGCGCTTGAAAAGATTTTTGAAGAAAACGGCTACAGTGCGTTTACAACAAACTTTGAAGATCTGCACGGAATGGAACAGCTCCCCGGTCTTGCCGCTCAAAATCTTATGGCGAACGGCTACGGTTTCGGCGGTGAGGGCGATTGGAAGGTTGCGGCCATGACCGCTGTAATGAAGGCAATGAGTGAGGGTCTTGAAGGCGGTACCGCATTCATGGAGGACTATACATATCATCTCGAAAAGGGAAATGAGCATATCCTCGGCGCGCATATGCTTGAAGTATGCCCTTCGATTTCTTCGACAAAACCGAAAATACAGGTACATGAGCTCGGCATAGGCGGAAAATCGGCGCCGGCGCGCTTGGTGTTTGACAGTGCAAAAGGGGACGCTATAGTTGCATCGCTTATCGATATGGGCGGAAGACTTCGTCTTATCGTAAATGATGTAAAGGCTTGCCCGCCGCTTCAAAAAATGCCCCGTCTGCCGGTTGCCGGAGTTATGTGGATTCCGCTTCCTAATCTTGCGGTTTCCGCAGAGGCATGGATACTTTCGGGCGGTGCGCATCACAGCGTTCTCAGCTATTCGCTTACGGCGGAAAATATGCGCGACTGGGCGGCTATGATGGATATTGAATTTATTCACATCGGCTCGGACACAAAAATCGAAGAGCTTGAAAAGGAATTACTCTGGAACGATCTGGCTTATAAATTGAAATAATTCACTGAAAAGGTGCTGCCTTTTCATGAACCGGATATTCTCTGCCGACCGGTATCGGCAAAGAAATATTATAAAGTAATGCAAAAAGGCTGCGTATTGCCGCGCAGCCTTTTTGCTTCTTAATATACTTTAACAAACCGGAATTTGTCGGGAGGTAAATTATGAGTGATGAAACAGCAAAATATATCGAAAAATTAAAAGAAGTTAAAAACGAGCTTTCGGAAAATTTTTCCACCAAAGATGAAGCAATAGAATATCTTGTAAAAGAAACAAATTTACCGGCAAAAGAATGTTCCGATGCTTATGATATTTTGGTTAAAATTGATTTTTCCAAAAATATACAGCAATGAATTCCGGTTTATGCGTGTAAGGCATTTCCGGGAATAAAAAAAGATGTGATATCGGTTTACTTAGGGAAGCACTGAATAAATCAAATATCAAAAAATAATTTATTGATGCCCCAATTAAATCTTGAATAATTTATGCGAAGAACAAGCTGTG
>JAFLUR010000380.1 GCA_022508725.1 Oscillospiraceae bacterium | reverse complement strand
TCCGAGGCGTATGATTTTGAATATGCAAAAACGCTCGGCTTTATAAACGGACGCGAAAAATCCGACGGCAGCATTGATTTCTGTATCGACGAAACGGCTACACGGGCTGAGGCTGCGACGGTTATCATGCGTATGTACGATAAATCGGGCAAGCAATAATAATTTTTTATTTCGCATAAAAGAGGTGAGATGTATGCATTTTAATGATAAACAGAAAAAAATCATAAGCGGCATTATTGCCGTTGCAATGCTTGTTCCTTTGGCAATAAGCATTGTCGGAATGTTTATTTCCGGAATGTAAGAGCATTTTTAAGTATTGCATAAAAATGTCCGCACCGGATGTACCGATTTTATCATATTTGACCGGTCAAAAATATTGACAAAATATTGACATATTTTTGATTTCGGTATATAATAGAAAGTATGAAACACTGATTGAATTAAATCAGTGTTTCTCTGTATAAATCATATGAATTTACGGAGGTTTTTAAATGAGAGTATATAATTTTTCAGCAGGTCCGTCCGCGCTTCCGGAAGAGGTTTTAAAAAGAGCGCAGGATGAAATGGTAGAATATCCCGGTGCGGGTATGTCTGTAATGGAAATGAGCCATCGTTCGAAGGAATATGAGGCAATTATTAATGATGCGGAAAGATTGGTCCGCGAGCTTATGAACGTTCCCGACAATTACAAGGTATTGTTTTTGCAGGGCGGCGCGTCAAGCCAATTTGCCATGATACCGATGAATTTGTGCAAAAACGGCAAAGCCGATTATGTTATTACCGGACAATGGGCTAAAAAGGCGGCATCCGAGGCGGAAAAATATCTTAAAGTGAACAGGGTGGCAAGCTCGGCGGACAAGACTTTCAGTTATATCCCCAAGCTCGATAAGTCGGCGTTCGATCCGGAAGCCGATTATTTCCATATCACATATAACAATACGATTTACGGAACGCACTATACCGAGCTTCCCGATACGGGAAATGTTCCGCTGGTTGCGGATATTTCGTCATGTGTGCTTGCCGAGAAAATCGATGTTTCAAAATTCGGTCTGCTTTATGCCGGAGCGCAGAAGAACCTCGGACCGGCAGGAGTTACGCTCGTTATTGTAAGAGATGATCTTATAAGAGAGGATCTTCCCGAAAGCGTGCCGACAATGTTTAAGTATAAAATTCATGCGGATAACGGCTCGATGTACAATACGCCGCCTACTTATGCAATATATATATTAAAGCTCGTGCTTGAATGGGTAAAGGAAAAGGGCGGAGTTGAGGAGCTCCAAAAAATCAATGAGAAAAAAGCGGCTGCGCTTTACGACTATCTCGATAATTCAGAGATGTTCAAGGGTACGGTGGTTCCGGAGGACCGTTCGCTCATGAATATTCCGTTTGTAACGGGAAATGATGAGCTTGACGCCGAGTTTGTAAAGAAATCAAAGGCTGCCGGTCTTATGAATTTGAAAGGTCACAGAACGGTGGGCGGCATGAGAGCAAGCATATACAATGCAATGACCGTTGAGGGAGTTAATGCTCTTATTGATTTTATGAAAAAGTTTGAGAGCGAAAATAAATAATAAAGGAATGAATTTTGATGTTTAATATATTGACCTTGAATAAAATAGCACAGTGCGGTCTTGTTCAGCTGCCGAAAAGCAAGTATACGATAACCGACGACGCGGGCAGGGATGTTGACGGAATTATTCTCCGCAGCTTTTCCATGCATGATATGCAGCTGCCGGAATCACTGAAAGCCGTTGCGAGAGCGGGAGCCGGAACAAACAATATTCCGATAGATAAATGCACCGAAAAGGGCATTGTGGTATTCAATACCCCGGGCGCGAATGCAAATGCCGTAAAGGAGCTTGTTATCGCCGCTTTGCTGATGTCCTCAAGAAAGATAGCTCAGGGCATCGCATGGGCAAACACGCTTACCGGCGATGATATCGCAAAGCAGGTCGAAAAGGGGAAATCAAATTTTGCCGGCAATGAGATTAAGGGAAAAACTCTCGGTGTAATAGGATTGGGAGCGATCGGTATATTGGTTGCAAATGCCGCAAGACATCTCGGTATGAATGTTATAGGCTACGATCCGTATTTGTCGGTCGATGCCGCATGGAGAATATCGCATGATATCAAAAAGGCAACGGATATAAAGCAGATATATGAGGAGGCGGATTATATTACGATTCATGTGCCTTATACACCGTCAACCAAGGATATGATCAACAAAGAGTCT
>JAFLUR010000038.1 GCA_022508725.1 Oscillospiraceae bacterium | reverse complement strand
GAAGTCCGGAATAATGTGATTCGTTGCTGTATGCCCATTCTCCGGGAAGAACACCGTCCACCATACGGGATACACAGTCTATAACGGCCATTGCGGGAATTTCTCCGCCTGTCAGAACAAAATCGCCTATCGATAATTCCATATCGACTATTTTGTCAATAACACGCTGATCGATCCCCTCATAATGACCGCATAAAAATACAATATGTTCGTGTTCAAGCAGCTTTTTTGCGATTTTCTGATTGAATACTTGTCCCTGCGGCGACATATAGACAGTAAGAGGCTTGTAGTTTAAATTTTCCGCAACGGACATATACGCGTCATAAACAGGCTGAGGAGTCATAAGCATACCTCCGCCGCCGCTGTATGGATAGTCGTCCGTTTTTCTGTGTTTATTCGCGGTATAGTCTCTTATATCTATGAAATTCATTTCAAGAATTTTTTTTTGGACAGCTCTTCCGATAATACTATCGCCCATAACGGCACGGAACATATCGGGAAAGAGGGTCAATACGTCAAATCTCATTACAGATCCTCCAGTCCGTCAAGGAGGTGAACGGTAATGATTTTTTTATCGATATCAATATTTTTTACAACATCGTCTATAACGGGCAAAAGCAGTTTTTTTCCACCACCTTTGTCAACCTCGTAAATATCGTTGCTGCCTGTATTTATAACGTCGGATATTTTTCCGAGATCTCTGCCGTCATCGGTTATAACCGAGCAGCCTATCAAGTCGGCAATAAAATAGACGCCTTCCTCAAGCTCGCCGAATGCCTCACGGTCGGCAAGGACTATCGTATTTTTGTATTTTTCGGCTTGTTCTATGCTGTTGATCTGCTCAAACTTGACGATTATATTATTTTTGTGATATTTAATATTTTTTATATCCAGACATTCTTCACCGGATTTTCGTATGACATACACCCTTTTTATATCCTCAAAGACTTCCGGACTGTCTGTCCACGGAATTATTTTTAATTCACCGCGAAGTCCGTGTGTATTTACGATTTTACCGGCTTCAAGCTTATCGGATAACTTCATTATAAAAACCCCCTTATTCGTAATCGATCAAAAATTTATTTACGGAAACGCAGATTTAAAGATAATCAAAAAATAATTTGCGAAAAATACACGCTTATCTTGACGGCAATATATGATACCTTCATTTCCGTAATTTTGAGACGTAATATCGAATTGCGATAAATTAAAAAAAAGGGACTGCAACAATAAAATTATTACATCCCCATCAAATCGCAATCTTAAATTATTGTAAAATTTCAACGACAACTCTTTTGTTTTCACGGCTTGCGGCAGCTTTAACAACTGTGCGTATAGCTTTTGCGATACGTCCCTGCTTGCCTATGACCTTGCCCATATCACTTTGAGCAACTTTGAGTTCCAATATTATAGATTGCTCGCCGTCAACCTCGGAAACAGAAACCTCTTCCGGACTGTCAACCAAGGCTTTAGCGATAATTTCTAACACTTCTTTCATAATGCGGCCTCCGTAAAATTAAGAAAATTAAACGTTTCATTATAAAATACCCGAAAATCTCATCATATAATACCTGATTTTTTCAAAAGAGCACGAGTTGTGTCTGTAGGCTGAGCGCCGTTAGCGAGCCATTTTTTTGCTTTTTCCGAATCGATATTGATCGTTGCGGGATCGGTAAGAGGATCGTAAGTACCTATCTCCTCAATAAATCTTCCGCCTCTCGGATATCTTGAGTCGGCAACAACAACTCTGTAGAAAGGAGCTTTTTTCGCGCCCATTCTTCTGAGTCTGATTTTTACTGCCATTTTTTTCACCTCCGAATAAAATTTAAAGCTATATATAAAAATAAATAACTTACATAAATTTAAAGTGTGAGTAAAATACGATCAAAATTTGCCCAATTTGCGCATTTTACGCATAAGCTTTGCATTATTGGGTCCCGTAAATTGTTTCATCATTTTTCGTATCTGCTCAAACTGCTTCAAAAGAGCGTTTACATCCTGAACTCTCGTACCGCTGCCTTTTGCGATGCGGATTTTTCTGCTTGCGCCGATTATCTGAGGCTTTCTTCTTTCCTCATCGGTCATTGATTGTATTATAGCCTCTATATGAATTATTTTTTTATCATCCACATCAACCGATTCAATCATTTTTTTATCAACTCCGGGCAGCATTTCCAAAAGCTGAGTAATGGAACCCATTTTCCTTATCTGCCGGAACTGTTCGAGAAAATCGTTGAGATCGAACTGCTGCTTTCTTATTTTTTCTTCAAGCTCTTTTGCTTTTTTATCGTCAATGGCTTCCTGAGCTCTGTCTATCAAAGTAAGCACATCGCCCATACCGAGTATTCGCGATGCCATTCTGTCCGGATAAAAAGGCTCCAGATCGCTGAGCTTTTCTCCGACCGACGCGTATTTGATGGGCTTGCCCGTAACCTGTTTTACCGAAAGCGCCGCGCCGCCTCTTGTGTCACCGTCAAGCTTTGAAAGAATAATTCCCGAAATATCAAGCTCTTTATTGAAAACCTCGGCAATATTAACGGCATCCTGACCGATCATCGAATCAACAACAAGAAGAATTTCATTCGGATTAACCGCTGATTTTATCTCACAAAGCTCATTCATAAGCTTTTCGTCTATCTGCAATCGTCCGGCGGTATCTATAATAACGGGATCGTTTCCGTGCTGTTTTGCATGGGCAACGGCTTGCTTCGCTATTTCGACCGGACTTATTTTATCACCGGCGCTGAATACCGGAATGTTGATCTGAGCGCCCAGAACCTCAAGCTGCTTGATCGCAGCGGGACGATAAATATCGCCTGCGACCATAATCGGACGTTTTCCCATCTGTTTTCTGAGGTTTAAAGCAAGCTTTCCGCAGGCGGTGGTTTTACCCGCGCCCTGAAGTCCGCAGAGCATAATCACGGTAGGGGGATTGTTTGAAAATTCAAGTCTTTGATTTTCGCCTCCCATAAGCAAAGTAAGCTCATCATTGACGATTTTTATAATTTGCTGAGACGGAGTAAGGGACTCCATAACCTCCTGTCCCATACATTTTTCGGATATGGAACTTACAAATTCTTTTACGACTTTAAAGTTCACATCGGCTTCAAGGAGAGCCAGCTTAACCTCGCGCATAGCGTCTTTTATATCTTTTTCCGTGACCTTGCCCTTGCCGCGCAGTTTTTTCAGTACTCCCTGCAATTTATCTCCCAGACTTTCAAAAGCCATTACGCAAACCTCCCTTACAGATTATTTTTTATTTCAAAAAGCGTATTTTTTATTTCTGCGATAATATCGGACACGGGTTTATTATCTTCTTTATTATCTTCAAGCTCGTTGATATAATCGATAAGCTTATCGGTAAAAGCGCTGAGCTCGGAAAATTTTTTCGCAAGACCGAGCTTTTGCTCAAAATCCTCCAGCTGTCTTTCGCCGCGCTTTATAAAATCACGGACTCCCTGACGGCTTATATCCATATGCTCCGCAATTTCTTGAAGAGAATAATCCTGATTATAATAATAATCAAGCGCCTCGAATTGTTTCGAGGTAAGAAGCTCACCGTAAAAATCCATCAATACGCTGATATTAAAATCCTTATCCATATTACTTAATTCAATTACCGCCGATTTTTTGCATACGGCATTTCATCAATAAACTTTTGCTTTTCGTGTAAAGGTTTTAAACTTTACATTAAGATTATACAGTATAAAATATGCTTTGTCAAGTTTTTTTTTGAAATTTATTTAAAAATTATTTTTAAAAGCCTGTTTGGTATCCGGTTATTCGGTGTATCCTTAACATCTCCGGACTGTTTTTATTTTTTGATGCAAGCCGGAAACAAGATTAACAACCCGGCTTTTTTATCGTTATCTGCCGGAATATACAATTCATACTCAAATAATCGGTGAAATAAAAAAAATATATTGCAATGATATCGAATATATAGTATAATGTATTGAGAGAATACCGCATTATTACGGTGCGTGTACGGCACGGTTTTTTTGCGGGAAGCGTCGGTATTCGACGTTTGTCCCCGTATATTCCCGGAATTCCGGTGAAAAACGGAATTCGGATGTTTGTGCTGATGAGAACAGATGAGTGGAAGATACCAAACAGACTCTTAAAAGGTTATTGCGGAAAAGTTTAATGTTGAGTTCGAGATATGGCAGAGAAAAGAAATATATAACCGGGAGAGATATATTATGAATAACAAAGATTTTCAGTGTAATGACGAATATTTGCAGAAGTATGACATGATTTCGAGTATGATTTCCAAAATTTTGGATGAAATAATATTCGACTATGAAACGGACACCGATACATTAAACCTTTATATTAAGGAAGATGAGAAGGATTGGAAATATTTTATAATCAATGAATATGTACGGCTCAATAAAATGGAAAAAGCCGTATTTCCGGATGATTTGGACAGATACAAAGAAATGCTGAGGACCGCCAAGGATAAAGAAAGCGGAAAATATTTCGGAATAGAGCTGCGTATGAAACCGAATCCGCTTAAAAGCTCGGAATATAAATGGTACAGGATGACTTATTCCGTTATCTCGTATGACGACCGCACCACCGATATCATAGGTAGGATCGTATACATAGACGATGAAAAAAGGCGGGAAGAATACATAGTAAACCGAAACAGGATCGATGCGCTGACATCGTTTCTCAATAAGGATAACTTTCAAAAAGATGTTGAAGAGTACATAAGAGGACCGGGCAAAGACGGACACCATGTAATGCTCTCCGTCGATATAGACAATATGGGCGTTATAAATTCGGTTTTCGGATATGTTTTTGCGGACACGATAATACGCGATGTTGCCGAAACGGTAAAGTCGGTATTCAGAACGACCGATCTTACGGCAAGAACGGGCGGAGATGAATTTACCGTGTTTATAAAAAACATAAATTACGAAAACGCGATAAATAAGGCTGAGGAGCTTTGCAAAAAAATAAGACGCAAATACAAAACTCAGTCAAGAATGATCGATGTGACGAGCAGTATTGCGGTGGCGTTTTATCCCGACGACGGCAGGTATTATGATGTAATAACCAAAAATCTCGATTCCGCAATGGCGGCTGCAAAAAAGGTGAAAAATACAACCGTATGCTTTAATAACAATATGTCGGCGGATAAACGTCCGCATGATATAAAAAGCCATATTCGTTTCCATTCGATACAGGATTATGATATCGAGTTTTTCGCATATACATTCAGTCTTATGACAAATTCAATGGATATAAACACCTCGGTCAATATGCTTTTGGAACAGATGGGCAAACATTTCAATTTATCCGGAATATCCGTGCTTGAGATGTGGGATTACAAAAACAAAACAAAATATATCACGAACAGATGGGACAAAAACGAGGGCATAATAGATATAGATGCCGATGAAACGAAAAAAACCATGAAATTCAATATGGAAGCGTACAGATACGATGATAACGATATGATCTGTATCGATGACACGGACAAAGCGGGGAAGATATATAACGGTAACAAAATAATCGATTCCATCAAATCCATGGTTATATGCAGATTCAATGACAATGTTATCAATCAGGGCAATGTTGCTTTTTATGACAGCGAAAAGAAAAGAGTATGGACCCCGTTTGAAAAGGGTACCTTTTATGAGGTTTCGAGATTGCTGTCCGTCTTTTTGACGATGAGAAGGCGTCATGACAATGATGAGAAGATCATACGCAAATATGTTCAGTTTGATATGCTTACAAACCTTCTCAAACCGGACAGCTTTGAAGAAAGGGTGCGAAAAAAGCTTGATAAGAAGCCGGATAATATCAAGGCTGCGATCATATATGCCGATATATATAATTTTTCATATGTAAATGAAAATTTCGGATATGATAAAGGCGATGAGATGCTTGTGGAGTTCGCCGATATACTGCTGTCCATGGGCTCGAATGTAACAGCGTCAAGACCGTATTCCGATTATTTCATCATTTATTACGAAGGTGAAAATGTCGATGACATACTTGATGATATATCGAAAAGAAAGGAGGATTGGTTTGAAAAACAGAAAAAGGCTTATCCCGCCGCCAATCTTCGTATTTCCACAGGTATATATTTCATAGAGAATAAAGATGAAGATGTAAAGCTTGCCATAGAAAACGCAAATCTTGCAAGAAAGCATTTTAAGGGCAACGAGAATATCAAAAATGAAATATATACGAGAGAGCTGCGCTCCTACAGAATATATGAACAGCAGGTATGCTCCGAGCTGCATGACGATATAGCCGGCGGCTATCTTGAATTGTATCTTCAGCCCAAATTTTCTCTTGACAAAAGGACCGTCATAGGTGCGGAGGCTTTGGCAAGATGGCGCAATAAGGACGGTTCGTATAAATTTCCGGGTGATTTTGTTCCGGTACTTGAAAAGGTGGGATACATCGTCGATCTGGATTTCTTTATGTATGAAACGGTTTTGAAATATATGAGAAGGTGGATTGATCAGGGAAAAAATATTTTCCCGATCTCGATAAATTTTTCTCGCATACATAACCACTATGAGAATTTTGTTGAGCGTGTGATCGAGCTTGCCGACAAATATGAGGTTGACAGGAAGCTTATCGAGATAGAGACCACCGAAAGCGCCATGTTCAACAATGAAGGGGTCATGCTTGAAAATCTGAAGCGTCTTCATGAGAAAGGATTTCTTATAGCCATAGATGATTTCGGAACGGGTTTTTCATCTCTCAATATGATTTTTACGGCGCCTTTTGATGTTGTAAAGGTTGACAAAAGCATACTGAGCAAAAATATAAGCGATAGGGACAGAAAGTATATAAAGCGTCTTATCGATTTAATATACGATGTTGAAAAAGAGGTTATATTCGAGGGCGTGGAAACGGAGGAGCAGGCTGAACTGCTTTTGAGCTGCGGATGTATAAAGGCGCAGGGATGGCTGTTTGATAAGGCAATTCCCGTTGATGAGTTTGAAAAGAAATACATAATATAAGGGAAACACCGGATTGAATATCGGGAAATAATTCGGAGAATCGTGTCGCCTGCCGCCGTCGAGGCGGAAAAGCGTATTTCGTGAATTATTTTTTGATTTTCTCTAAACCGGCGTTTTCCGTGACAAAGGGTTCGTATGCTATCATTGCGTCATACGGACCTTTTGTACGGATTATACATACTTGTGCAGAGGTTGAGATATGACTAACAGTGAATACAGAAAGATGCTTATAGATAAATTCTCCGATGTAAAGTCGGGTGATTTTTCACAGAAGGAAGCGATAGACCTGCTTGTTCTTACAGTTTGTCCGAAAAAGGACACAGAGCGTATTTCAAATGAATTGATCGAAAAATTCGGATGCCGCTTTTCCGATATTATAGATGCCGAAACGAATGAAACCGTTAAAATCAAGGGGATAAATGTGCAGGCGGCGGAGTTTATACATCTTATTCCGAAGATCGCGAGAGTATGTGCCCGTAAATCAAACGGCGGCAGAGTTAAAATAACAAACGGAAATGTGGGACGTTATGCCTTAAATCTTATGATGAACAGAGACGAGGAAGTATTTTATGTAATATCATTGGATAAATCGGGGTATGTTATTTCCGAGGATATTGTCAACCGCGGCGCCGTTTCGAGTGTGATCGTAAATTTAAAGGAATTATCGAAGGCGATATTGTCATCGGATGCGTACGCTGTGCTTTTGGTACATAATCATCCCGGAGGCAAGGTTTCTCCCTCAAAGGAGGATATAGATGTTACCGCATTTTTGGCGGAATATATCAGAAAGCTTAATATGATCCTCATCGATCATTTGATAGTGAATGACAATGATTACTATAGTATGCGTAAGCATTATCCGAGTATATTTTTCGGATAAAAACACGGGATGTAAAATTTGAAAAAACTTGACTGTATGATAAAATTATGCTATAATATAGGTGATTAAAATGTCGGTATATATTTAATTTTTACAATATTTAAGAATTGTTTAAATAAATTTGTAAAATACTATTGACAGATTTTATAAATTAATATATACTGATTAAAGGCAGAACAGTAAAATTAAATTGAAAGAACGGTGATACAAATGACTTTTGAACAGGCAGTTGAAAGATTATCAAAAAAATTTTTAAAGAAATCGGGAAAGGTATCCGACTTTAATGCCGAGGTATGTTTAACGGATGAGGATTGCGGCGGCACATTCAGTATAAGAGTGGCAAACGGAAAGGTAGCTGTTGAACCTTTTGATTATCATGAATGTGATGTGCATATTACCTGCACATATGATAATTTTTTAAAATTTATTTCGGATGAAGAGGCGACATATGATTTGCAGTGCCGCAGCAAAAGATTTGCCGATATACTTGCGGTGGTAAGAAAGACCGCAAAAGGCGCAAAGAACGACGCGGCGGATGAGAAGGCTGCCGTAAGCAAAAAGCCGGCAAGAACCTCAAAGAGAACTGCCGCTTCCAAGACTGCTGTTTCTAAGACTGACGATTCCAAGACCGGCTCTTCAAAAATTACCGATACAGCCAAGTCGGTTAGAAAAACAGGCAAGATATCCGAATCCAAGCCGGAAAACACAGAGAGCAAACCGGAAGTAAAAGTACCGGAAAAGATTGATGAACCTGTTGCGGTCAAAGCCGATGTCAAAACGGAAAAAACAAACAGCGCAGCTCCCGCAAATAAGAAAACACCGGGACGGAAAAAGAGCTGAAACATATTTTTGAATATGACAGAAATATTGAATTGAGACGGTATTTATCAATGAGAGACAGTAATAAATACTGTCTCGATTTTTTATTTCATACATTTCGAAAGCTTTTTACGAGCGATCCGCCTGTTTGCATTTACAGGGTTTGTTGCAGTGTAAAAACAGGCACCGGGATAACCGATCCCGATGCCCGTAAAATAAATCCGCTGTTTAATTATTTTGCCGATTCGGCTGAGCCGTTTGCCGATTTCTTTTCTTCAACAAGCTTGTTGTGATCATCACATGCCTGCTGCAATCTGTCTTTGTTTTCTGAAATATACTGTGATACCGGCATACCCTGTGTGAACGACGTAATCATATCTTTTTCACTCGGATAATAACCGTTAAGCGCCGCAATGGTATAGAACTTCTTTATGGACTCTTCAAAAATCTTAAAGTCCTCTTCCGTCATGCCTTCCTTATACATATCTGTTCTGTCATCGATACATGCCTCAATCATATCATTTGAAAGAGCGATTGACGCCTCGGGATTTTTTGCGCCGTTGGGAACGCAGAAATGATAATCAACCACATATGTGTCATCGGGTTTTCCGTCTTTTGTTATCCACGGAATGTAACGCATCTGATCTACCGGATTCATTCCCGTTGCGGAAACAAGTATGTGAGGAAGAATTTCAAGTCTGAACGCAACCTCGCGGTTAGCGACAGCACCCTTACTGTTTGTCATTCCCTTATCATAAACAACATTTCTTACAAATCCGAGCCAGTCGCGCTGTTCCTGCGAATCGAACATACTCGATGCGGTATAATCGTCACCCCATACGACTCCGTATCTGCGGTTTACAAACGGTTTTTCCCATACAATGGCTGTATTAAGCTGATTTTTCTTAAGATCATCGATCATGCTGAGAAATCCGTCCCAAGACCAGTTGCCCTCCGCGTAATATTCATGAGGAGTTTTGATATTGTAATCTTTGTACACATTTTCATTGTATATTGCATAAAGAACATCCGACATCATAACATTTGATATACCGTATATCTTTCCGTTGTATTTACAAGCGGTTTCAATCAGCTCCTTTGTATAGATCGGATTGTTTATATCGATATATTCATCAATGGGCATAAATATATTCTGATTAAATACCGAACCGATAGGCGACATGATCGAAAGCTGAACATCCCATACCGAATTTGAAGCTATTGCCGTTACAAGCTCCTCATTGTTTTTATGTATCGTGAATGTTACATTCGATCCCGGATTTGCCTCCATGAACTTATCGGCGCCTATTGAATAGGAATTATTGTACGGGTCTGTACGCAAATCGCGGTAAGCTCCGACCTCAAGCTGTACGCCGGAAAAATCCTGCCGGACAGGCGCTTTTGTTTCGTTTGCACCGGAATTGTCTCCGGAACCGGAATTACTGCAAGCCGAGATCATTGATGCCGCAAGAACCGATGCGAGCAAAATCGACAATTTTTTAATATGTTTTTTCATTACACATTTCTCCTTTTTAAATTAAAAACAGTCGGTACTGTTTTTTATATTTGTGACAGCGCCCGCATTTGAGTGAAACCGCGTGTTTAAAGACCGAATAACTCAAATATGCGAACCGCTTGTTCGGCGGAAAATCCGCTGTTGAAAACAGTATATCATATTTTAATAAAAAAGTAAACATTTTTTTGGGATTTTTTATGCGTTTTTTATGCGGTTTTTACGAGCTTTTATGACTTTTTTCGATTTCTTTGTTAATTTGTGCCTTATTGTAACATTATTTTCCTTGCGGCATATTGTAAATCATAAAAATATACGTCGGAAGGAGGGAGAGGCATGGGAGAATTTTTTATGATCACGATTTTATCTGTTTTTGCCATATACGGGATATTTGATATTTTATATACATTCCTGTTTTCGGAAACGGAATCCGAGCGCGTTTTAAAGACGGTGATAATCGATGATATCGAAAATGCGGAATATGATATAATGAAATATGAAAATGACGGTTTTCATGTAATACTCATAGCCGATGAAAAAGAATTGCATTCAAATAAAAAATTTTTGAACGATGATAAAATACATATAGTGGAACGGGAAATTTTCACAAAATATTTTTGAAACAACAAAAAAATATTTGTTAAATATGCAGATACATTAATAAAACATTTGACAAATTCATTTTTTTATAGGATAATAGATAGTATAGGCAATAAAATCGGAGTGTTTTGCCTTTATGTAAAGGGTCAAGTACGATGATTGCCGAGGGGGTCCGTATAATACGGAACTCCGTTATTTTACAAGCGTTTGGAAAGAGGTCGGAAGATGCCAAGAAAAAAAACAGATTACGGTAATGACAGTATTACAAGTTTAAAGGGCGCTGACAGAGTAAGAAAACGCCCGGCGGTCATATTCGGTTCGGACGGACTTGAGGGCTGTGAGCATTCGTTTTTTGAAATATTGTCCAATTCGATAGATGAGGCGAGAGAGGGCTACGGAGATACTGTTGAGGTTACGCGTTTCAAAGATAAATCAATAGAAGTGCGCGAATATGCCCGGGGAATACCGCTTGACTATAATGATAAAGAGGGACGGTACAACTGGGAGCTGGTATTTTGTGAGCTTTATGCCGGAGGGAAATATGAAAATAACAGCGGCGGAATGTATGAATACAGCCTCGGTCTGAACGGACTCGGAGCCTGCGCCACTCAGTACAGCTCCGAATATATGGATGTTACCGTTTGGCGCGATAATACGGAATATTCTCTGCATTTTGAAAAAGGTGAAAATATCGGCGGACTGCAAAAAAAGCCGTGTCCGACACGCCCGGGCAAAACGGGATCGAGACAGCGCTGGAGACCGGATACCGAAGTCTTTACGGATATTGATATACCGTATGAGTTTTTTGCCGATGTTTTGAAAAAACAGGCGACGGTAAATCCGAAAATCAAATTTATACTGAAAAACGAAACGGAAAACGGATTTCAAACGACCGAATATTTTTATGAAAACGGAATAGTGGATTATATAAAGGAAGCTGTCGGGGAAAAATATTTTACGGGCGTGGAATCCTATGAGACTCAGAGAGTCGGACGCGACAGGGAGGATAAGCCGGATTACAGAGTAAAAATGCATATAGCATTCTGTTTTTCAAACGAAGTCAATATGATAGAATATTATCATAATTCAAGCCTGCTCGAACACGGAGGCTCACCGGATAAGGCGGTCAAAAACGCTTTTGTATATGCGATCGACAGGTATCTCAAACAAAACGGAAAATATAATAAGAATGAATCGAAAATAACATTTAACGATATTGCCGACTGCCTTGTTCTTGTCATAAACTCTTTTTCAACACAGACAAGCTATGAAAATCAGACAAAAAAGGCAATTAACAACAAATTCATTCAAGAGTCAATGACTGAGTTTCTGCGCAGTCAGCTTGAGGTATATTTTATAGAAAATGCTGCTGACGCGGAGAAAATCGGCAATCAGGTGCTTGTGAATAAGCGCAGCCGTGAGAATGCGGAAAAGGCAAGAATAGATATAAAGAAGAAGC
>JAFLUR010000379.1 GCA_022508725.1 Oscillospiraceae bacterium | reverse complement strand
TGTATGTCGCTCATAAAATGTTCCGTAAGCTTCGGCAGCTTCTTCTGAGCGGTAAGCCGTATTATCTCACAGCTTGCCTTTTGTATTGTGGGAAATTGCTCCGAAAGCATATTAAGATATTTAATATTGTAGTCGTCCATATCATTTACCTAACCTTTCTGTCAACATTCTTTCGCAGCGAAAAGAATACCGACGATTTTCATAACTTCCTTTTCGTATGCATTATTGTCTGAAACAAAATAAATTTTATCGTTTCTTTTTTCGGTATCGAAAATATCGGGAGTCTCCGAATCGGGAGCGAATGCGAGCACTGTGTCCGGATAGTTTGCGTTTTCGGACGATCTGAAAAGCAAAAGTTTTCCGTTGTACTCAAAATAGAAAAAAGGATCCGTTTCAAACGGAATATCATTGTAATTCACAGTCTCCGTGCGGATAAAGTGCGGCTCAATGCCGGTTGCTTCCAAAGAAAACGTGAAAACGGGGCAGAAATAATCCGACACATCTTCATCGTCGTTAAAAATAAAAGACTGTTGTTTTATTATGTATGACGAATAGAAATAATCGATAGGCACATTGAATATATCGCACAGATTAAGAAGTATTTTTATGGTCGGAACCGCGCGGTTATTTTCATAATCCGAAAGGGTAGAGGGAGAAATGCCGAGCTCCTGCGCAAGATCCTTTTGTTTTATTTTCTTCAGCTTTCGCAGGTTGATTATTTTTTTCGAAAAATTACGTTTTTCATCCATATTTACATCGATCCTTATCAAAAATATTTTATATTATCCCGTAACATTTTATTACTTTCGTCTATAACTATTATATAATTTTTATCGGTTAAAGTCAATAAAAATTATAAAAATATGACAAAAATCAAAGCGAATATGTGATATGAAACGGTATTTTTGATAATGGAAACAGGCAATTTCCGCGGGCGTGAGGGAAGTCGGATATTTTTTGATTTTCAATATAAAAAGGGAACCGCAATTTAAAGCGACCGGCATCATAATATTATGAGCCGGTCACAGACTGATTTGAAATATTCGATTTTTTACAGATAGGTCAAACCGTATAATCGGGCAGAAAAACCTCGCGCATATCTATATTTCCTTTAAATTTTGCCTGTTCCTTGCCGCCTATCGTAAAGCGCACCTTTTTTATTCCGTCAATGGATGTAAGAGAATCCACGATGGAATAAACAGTAAGTATTTCCTTGTGTGCATTGTCTGTATGTGCTTGTACAAATTCGTTACTCAAATCAACATATGCCGTATCGTTTTTTACCTTTACGGTTATGCCGTTTTTTATTTTAGGCATGATACGCATTATTTTGCTGTTGTCATCCCGCCCGTTTATAAGTTCACTGATAACCTTTTTTGCGGCCTTTTCCCTTGAAACCTCGGGTAAATAATATGTGTTCGGTATAAGCATCATAAGCTCCGAATCCACAAAGTACAGATCAGCCGTTTCGTTTACCGCATTTACCTCACGGGAGTTATTAAAAAACGAAACAAATATAACGATACCCGTTACGGCAAGCAGCAGACCGACGGCAATTGCCTTTCCGGTATTTTTGGTTCTCTGCATATAAATCTCCTCCATAATTTCAGTCTATTAAAATTATATGCAGATGAAGTGAAAAAAATACCTTATTTGTTATTTTGTTTTTTACCGGGTGAGGCCGATTGTAAAGGATAACATTGATTATATATTGTCTTTCGGTGGTTTTCCGAATACGGGGAAACCCTTGTCATCATAATCGAATGCCAATGCGCGGGCATGGCGGTTGGGGTCGTACAGAGGATCTCCCTCGATTTCCTTGTAGTTTCTGCAATGATAGATCAAAACGTCTTTTCCGCCGTCCGTTGTAAAGCTGTTATGTCCCGGACCGTATTGACTGTTCTCTTCGCAGGTCGCAAATACAGGCTTTTCCGATTTATGCCAGTTTGACGGATCGAGCAAGTCCGCATTTTCGTCAATCCAAAGCATTCCCATACAATAGTTATGATCGGTCGCACTTGCGGAGTATGTAACAAAAATCTTTCCGCCGTGTTTCAAAACAGCCGGTCCCTCATTGACGAAAAAGCCTATTTTTTCCCATTCGTATTCGGGAGTTGTGATCATTACCGCTTTTGTTCCCAAAGTCCACGGATTTGATGTCTTTGCTATATAAAGATTTGAATTTCCATTTATCGCAGGCTCGCTCTGCGCCCATATAAGATATTGTTCACCGTTATGGATAAAGCT
>JAFLUR010000378.1 GCA_022508725.1 Oscillospiraceae bacterium | reverse complement strand
CGTTTTTCACTCAGGACCGGTGATGAAATAGTCGGAGATACCAGAGCCAAAGGAGCGGAAGAAAAATTCCCGCCACTTATGTTCGTTCATACCATAAACGGTGACGGTATCGACAAGGCGATGAAACGCCGTCCGTTTGAAAAGCTTACTCCGATATATCCGAAAGAAAAATTAAGGCTTGAAACATCGCAGAACCGCTACACCATGCGTCTTATGGATATTGTGGCGCCGATAGGAAAAGGGCAGCGCGGTATGATCGCCGCTCCGCCCAAAGCCGGAAAAACAACTATAATAAAGGAAATAGCGCAGAGCATATCAACCAATTATCCCGATATAAAGCTTATTGTACTGCTTATCGACGAGCGTCCCGAGGAGGTCACCGATATGCAGCGTTCGATAAACGGCGATGTTATCTATTCCACCTTCGATCAGCCTGCGGAAAACCATACCAAGGTGGCGGAATTTGTGCTTGAAAGAGCACAAAGACTTGTTGAACACGGCAAAGACGTCGTTATCCTGCTCGATTCGATAACAAGGCTTGCCCGGGCATATAATCTCACCGTCACACCCACAGGCCGCACCCTTTCCGGAGGTCTTGACCCCGACGCTCTGTTCCGTCCGAAAAAATTCTTCGGAGCGGCAAGGAATATAGAGGAGGGCGGAAGCCTTACCATACTCGCAACCGCTCTTGTCGAGACCGGCAGCCGTATGGATGACGTTATTTTCGAGGAATTTAAAGGAACCGGAAATATGGAACTGCGTCTTGACAGAAGCTTGCAGGAAAGACGCGTTTTCCCGGCTATCGATATAAGCCGTTCGGGCACAAGACGCGAAGAGGAGCTGCTTTCCTCGTCCGAGCTGGAGGCGATATGGGCTATACGCAAGGAAATAAGCAGCCGTCAGGCAGGACAGGATGCCGTTGCCATGCTTATCCATTATCTTACTCACACACAATCAAATTCGGATTTTATACAAACGCTTCTCAAACGATACGACAAAGGCTGATTTGTCCGATATAAGGAAACTTTTTGAATTACAGGAAAATTTTAAAACGGGCAGATTGTATGATATGCATTTGCCCGAATATAAAACATTTTGGAGGTTTTTACTATGGCAGAATTACGTTGGAACCCGCTTATAAAAGACTGGGTAATGATCGCGTCACACAGACAGAACAGACCGCAGATGCCGAAGGACTGGTGTCCCTTTTGTCCCGGATCAGGCAAGGTTCCGGATCATTTTACCGTACATAAATACGATAACGATTTTCCGGCATTAAGCCAAAATCCGCCCGTTCCCGATGATGTGGAAACGGAAATTTACAAAACAAAACCGTCTTACGGAAAATGCGAGGTCATTCTCTATTCGCCCGAACATACGATAACTCTTCCCGAGCTCCCCGAATCTCATATAAGAGAGCTTGTGGATCTGTGGACCGAAAGATTTACCGAAATAAGCAGCGATGAAAATATCAAATATGTGTTCATTTTCGAAAACCGCGGAGATGTTGTGGGCGTTACAATGCCGCATCCGCACGGTCAGATATACGGCTATTCGGTAATTCCGAAAAAAGTCGAGCTTGAACTTGCTTCATGCAAGGAGCATTTTGAGGAAAAGCACAGCTGTCTTATCTGCGATATGCTGAGGGACGAAAGGGACGCGGGAAGCAGAATTATCTTTGAAAACGATGATTTTATCGTTTTCCTCCCGTTCTATTGCGAATATCCCTACGGAATATATATTGCGGCAAAAAGACACATCCAGAATCTCACACAGTTTACCGATGCCGAAAGGGACAGTCTTGCAAAAACACTCAAAGAGGCGGCGGGAACTCTCGACAGTCTGTTCGATTACAACTTCCCGTATATGATGTGTATGTACCAAAATCCCGTAAACAGCGAGGATGTTTCGGATTATTATCATTTCCACATCGCATTCTATCCGCCCATGCGTTCAGCCGACAAGGTCAAATTCAACGCATCGAGCGAAACCGGAGCATGGGCTCACTGCAATCCCACCGCTCCCGAGGAAAAGGCAATCGAGCTGCGCGCCGCACATGAAAAATTTTTGTCAAAAAACAAATAATGAATAAAACAAGCTTATTGCGTATACGATAACCCTTTATAAATATTAAATTATCGGGTCAATACTGTTGAAGCTGTAAATCGGAGTTATTGCTCCCCCAATTAAGTATTGAATAATTATGCGAAGAACTTTCTTGCGAAAGTCAAGGAATTTCTTGTGAAAT
>JAFLUR010000377.1 GCA_022508725.1 Oscillospiraceae bacterium | reverse complement strand
AACCGCTCCCAATCCTATGGTAGGAGAGGTCATTGTAAAGGACGGCAGAATAATAGGGGAGGGATACCATGAAAAATGCGGAGGACTCCATGCCGAACGCAATGCCTTGAAAAGCTGCGTCGAATCGCCCCGGGGGGCGGATATGTATGTTACGCTTGAACCGTGCTGCCATACGGGACGGACACCGCCGTGTACCGAGGCGATAATCGAAAATAAAATAAAGCGCGTGTTTTACGGCTCCGGCGACCCGAATCCGCTTGTTTCGGGAAAATCGCGCCGTATACTTGAGGATGCCGGGATCGAGGTTATACCGGGAATAATGAAAGAGGAATGTGACAAAATAAACCCTGTGTTTTTTCATTATATCCGGACGGGAACACCGTATGTGGTAATGAAATACGCAATGACGGCTGACGGGAAGATATGCACGGTATCGGGAAATTCAAAATGGATAACGGGCGAAAAATCACGCGGGAATGTGCATATGACAAGGCGGAATTTGTCGGCGATCATGGTTGGGATAGGCACGGTACTGCACGACGATCCGATCCTTAATTGCAGATGCGACGATCCGATCGATCCGATAAGGATAATATGCGACAGCAGGCTGCGTATTCCCGAGGAATGCAATATAGTCAAAACCGCCGGAGATATCGAGACATACGTTGCCGCTTGTGAGGAAAATCGCGATAAAATAAAATTTTTGGAGAATAAGGGAATAAAGGTCATAATCACCGGGCAGGACAACGGGAGGGTGGATCTGAAGGAGCTTATGAATATTCTCGGAAAGGCGGGCATAGACAGCATATTGCTTGAGGGCGGCGGAGAACTGAATTTTTCCGCTCTCGATGCGGGAATAGTTTCAAAGGTACAGGCTTATATTGCGCCGAAGATTTTCGGGGGGAGCGCAAAATCACCGGTCGGCGGCAGGGGAGCGGATAAAATTTCCGACGCCTTTATGCTGGATAATGCCGGGGTGCATATATTCGGAGAAGATATTATGATAGAGTGGGAGGCGGTAAAGTGTTTACGGGACTGATAGAAGAAACCGGAACTGTGATAAAGCTTGAAAGGGGATATAATATCTGCCGTTTGAGCATAAAGGCGGAGAAAATATTTTCCGATTTAAAAACAGGTGATTCGGTCGCGGTAAACGGAGTTTGTCTGACAGCCGAGAGCATAGACGGAAATATTTTCACGGCGGATGTTATGAATGAAACGCTGAGGCGCAGCAATCTCGGAAAGCTGAGTCCGGGAAGTCCGGTCAATCTGGAAAGGGCAATGCCCGCGAACGGACGTTTCGGGGGGCATATAGTGAGCGGTCATATAGATGAAACGGGGCGGATAGTATCGGTAACTCGGGATGACAATGCCGTTATAATAAGAATTGCCGCGGATAATATGAGGTATATCACAGAAAAAGGCTCGGTTGCGTTGGATGGGATAAGTCTTACCGTTGCGGAGGTCACAGACCGGGATTTTACGGTGTCGGTAATACCCCATACAAGAAAAATGACAGCGCTCAGATATAAGGATAAGGGCAGTGAGGTCAATATCGAGTTTGATATTATAGGGAAATATGTAGAAAGGTTTGCGGGGAAAAAGGAAGAAAGCCGCATAACACTTGATTATCTTAAAGAAAACGGATTTTAGGAGGTTGAAAAAAATGACGAATACCGTTGAAGAGGCTCTTGAGGAGCTCAGACAGGGAAAAATTATAATGGTATCCGATGATGAGAACAGAGAGAATGAGGGGGACTTGATCTGCGCGGCGGAATTTGCAACGCAGGAGAATGTTAATTTTATGGCTGTATATGCAAAGGGACTCATATGTATGCCGATGAGCTCGTTTCATATTTCAAAGCTCGGTCTTTCGCCTATGACGGCAAGCAATACGGATAATCATGAAACGGCATTTACGGTATCGATCGACCATAAAGATACAACAACCGGAATTTCCGCCGCGGAGCGTTCGATTACGGCAATGAAATGCACCGATGATAATGTCATACCGTCGGATTTCAGACGTCCGGGTCATATGTTCCCTCTTGAAGCAAAGGCGGGAGGCGTACTTGAAAGAAACGGTCATACCGAGGCGACGGTCGATCTGCTGCGTTTGGCGGGATTAAAGGAGATCGGTCTTTGCTGTGAGATCATGAGCGATGACGGGAATATGATGAGGGAAGATGAGCTTTCGGAATTTGCGAAAAAGCATGATTTGAAATATATTACGATAAAACAAATTCAAAAATACCGCCGTATGCATGATGTT
>JAFLUR010000376.1 GCA_022508725.1 Oscillospiraceae bacterium | reverse complement strand
CTGAGTATTTTCTGAGCGTCGGAAAGATTTGTTCCCTCGGGCGCCGTTATCAGCTTATCCTCATATGTCATCGCATCCTTGATTCTCTTTGAAAAATCCGTTTCAAAACGCAGATCGCGATTGGTTATAATTCCGACAAGCTTATTATTTTCATCGGTAATGGGTACACCCGATATCTTATATTTGCCCATAAGCTCATCCGCATCCTTTATTGTATGCTCGGGAGAAAGACTGAACGGATTTACAATAACTCCGTTTTCCGAACGCTTTACCTTATCGACCTCATTTGCCTGTTCCTCTATGGTCATATTTTTATGAATAATTCCTATACCGCCCTCTCTTGCGATCGCAATAGCCATGGGCGCCTCGGTTACGGTGTCCATAGCCGAGCTCATCACCGGTATATTAAGCTTTATCTCTTTTGTAAGACTCGTACCGAGCAAAACCTCATTCGGAGTAAAATCCGACGACTGCGGCAAGAGCAGCACATCATCAAACGTAAGTCCTTCTTTTGCAAATTTATCTTCCATCTCAACATTCTCCTTTCGGCTGTATGATAAATATTAAAAATTTTAACTGAAATTCAAATGAAAATCCTTTTCGACAAGAGCTTTTGCCCCGTAATTCAAGCAGCGGGATCCGGCATTTCCACGGCGCCGATAAGAACATGATAAGATCTTCCGCCGCACAGTTTAAAATTTTATATATAATTTATATTCTATCAAACTTTTTTATATTTTTCAAGATATTTATTTATTTTTTTATATAATTTTCTAAAGCATCCGTTAATTCGTCTTTTTTCGTAATTTTAAAAACAATTTCTTTCAGTCTTGACGCGCCTCTCATTCCCTTTATGTACCATGCCGTATGTTTTCTTGACTCCTTAACGCCGCATATCTCTCCCTTTTCCTCACATATCATATTTATATGTCTGATCGCCGCGGCTATCCTTTCCTCCGGTCCGGGATCGTATGTCACATATCCGTCGCGGATATATTCGTTTATCTGCCGGAAAATAAACGGATTGCCCAGACATCCTCTCGCCACCATAACTGCGTCACAGCCTGTGTAATCGAACATATCCGCCGCATCTTCGGCGGAAAATATATCTCCGTTTCCGATAACGGGGATTTTCACCTCTGATTTTACCGTGCGTATAATATCCCAATCCGCCTTTCCGCCGTAAAATTCCGCTCTTGTCCTGCCGTGTACGCATATTGCCGCGGCTCCGTTTTCCTCGGCGATCTTTGCCAGCAAAAGCGCGTTTTCGGAATTTTTATCCCATCCTTTTCGTATCTTTACCGTAACCGGCAGACCGCAGGCTTCCGCCGCCGCCCGTATTATCCGCTCCGCCAAGGCGGGATCTTTCATAAGCGCGCTCCCGTCGCCGTTATTCACTATCTTCGGAGCCGGACATCCCATATTTATATCGATAAATTCCGCGCCTGTCCTTTCCGCCGACAACGCAGCCTCCGCAATTATCTCGGGATCGCTTCCGAACAGCTGTATTCCCGCCGGCATTTCACTTTTGTGTATATTCATCAAACGTGCGGTTTTTTTATCTCCGTAATGTATCCCCTTTGCGCTTATCATCTCGGAATAAACCAATCCCGCCCCGTATTCCCGGCATATCCGCCGGAAAGAGGAATCGGTCACACCCGCCATGGGCGCAAGAAATATCCTGTTTTCCGGTATATCCAAAAACCTTTTCATGCTGTTTCTTATTATCTCCCATGATTTATAATCCCACATAATTTTCAATAAAGGCAAATATTCCGATATGTTGCCGAAAAAGGGAATTCTCTTTTAAAGAATCCCCTTTTTTAACCCCACCGGTAATATTAAATCCATTATAGCACAGCATAATATTTATTGTCAATAAAATTTTTTACGGTTTCCTTAAATTCATAAAAATCAATCGACTCAAAAATCTTGACATTCCTTTTGCTTCCGTATATAATTTAATGTAACGGATTGATCGGAGGATTTGAAATGTACGGCTTTGACAATGTTTTTCATAGGGATATAATGAAAAATCTGATAGACAATATAAACAATTCCGATATAAATCACGCGTATATTTTCGAGGGCAGCATCGGTCTCGGAAAAAAAAGCGCCGCGCGGCTGTTTGCGTGTTCGGCTGTCTGCAATACGGCGACGGCTCCGTGCGGAATATGCCCGAACTGCATACAGGCAAAAGCAGGCTCCTCACCCGATATAAAAATCATAAACTCGGGTGATAAAAAAAGTATAGGTACAGATAAAATACGCGAAGAGATAATAGCGGATGTTTCGATAAAACCTT
>JAFLUR010000375.1 GCA_022508725.1 Oscillospiraceae bacterium | reverse complement strand
TGGCTTTTATATCACCGGCAGACAATAAAATCTTTGTTCCGAGCTGTATTTTCAGATCGGGCAGAGCTATGATCCTGCCGAACATAGGAGTGTACGGAGACGGATTCGCACAGCCTTTTATCATTTTTGCCAGTTCTGTCACGCCGTTCATAAAACCACTCTCCTGAGCTCTAATTTATTAAAATGCCTGCCGTTTTTTATGCTGTGGTCTGTACCTTCAATAACGTATAAATTATCGCCGACTGTTATAACCTCTCCGGCTCTTGTGTAACTGTCGTATTTTTCGATCATCTCAAAGGAATACGTTTCGCTAACTCTGCCGTTTTCGTTAAGCTCACGGTTTGCCGCAGCCTCCGCATTTTCTTTTTCTGCATCGATCTTAACAATTTTCTGCAGAAATCCGTATTTATCTATAAGCGAGCGGTTCTGCAGTACCATCAGTTCCGTGTATACGCTGTCCTTTTCGGAAACAACCTTTATTGAATTTTTCATATCTTCAATTGAGAGACTGTGGCTCACATTTCCCCGGTAATCGGGAGCGTATGCCTGCCGGACATTGTCCGCAACTCTTAATTCGGGATACGCTGTCAAATCGCCGATCTTATAGATTCTCAATCCCTCCGGCACAAAATCATAATTATAATCCAAACCGCAGTTTAATAAAATATCTTTCAAAATATCAGATACGGCTTTATCAAAATATATCCGGTTTATCTTTACGGACAATTCCGGCAGCATGACAATATTGATAGACAAATCGCCGCATATTTCCCGTATTGCGTCCGACGCGGAAATGTTTCCGAACTGATATGTCTGCGCGGTTTTATTCAGATACCATCCAATATCGGCGGCGCTGTATTTGTTCACGTTTTTATCGCCGTCATCGACCTTTAAAATAACGCCTCGGAACATCTCTCCGTTTGTGACCATTCTTACAATATCGCCGACTTCCGGCGTATATAAAAGGTCTCTCAGATACGCCGCGTCGGATTTTGCAATATCAAATGACATGGTCGTCGCAAGCTCGTATAGGCTGTTCTTCCATGACAGATTACCGATGAATTTTGTTATATCATTATCACCGGCATAGATTGTAATTGATCCGGAGGAATTCAACGAATTAAGACCCTGCATAGCCGGATGTATATTTTCTTTTACCCGGCTGTTCCAGACGACCGACGCTTCTTTTTGTTCATCAGAGCCTGTATCGGAATATGAATTTTCGGAGTACATATATCTTTCGGGATCGTATTCCTGAGTTTGATTTTTCGAAGTATTTTGATTTTCGGTAGTGTTTTGATTTTCTCTATGCAGTATATACGCCATCAGTCGAGCAGCCCCATTCTGTCAAAAAACACAAACATTCTGAGCGTTTCATAAGTAAGATTTAGTCCTGAGCCATCGCCCGATAAAATCCCCTTGCTTATTGCCTTTTGCACACTCGCTCGCGCCCATGCCGGCATATCCGCATCCGTATTGTATGTAACGGGATCCGCAAGCTGCTCGACAACGCCGGTTAAATATTCGATCTGTTCCTTGAGTCTGTTTAATTCCTCCACATCTATTTCCTCCTCCATAGCCTCCGACTGATATTCATAGCCGAGCAGATTAAACTGCTCCAATTCCAATGTGTACCACAAATCGCCGTCCGTTTTTATCGTGTATTCAAAGTTTTTCACAGCGACCGCCATATTAATAGGTGTATCCGTTACAATCAATCTGATCGGGAGCTTCTGCGCGATCCATGCGTCTATCTTATCGACATACTCCCAGCCTTTCATAGACGAGTCCCTTAAATACGGGTAATCCCTTACAGGAAAAAAACTCGAGATCGTTATGCTTTTGAGTTTCGGTTCTCCTATAAGCTGAAGTTCGCCCTGCGACATGGTTTCAAACACTTCCGTCGCCTGCGGCTTGCTTATCGTAAAAGACGGCGGCAGAACGGGAAGTTTCATTATATCCGCTCTGTTGTTTACACTCAAATATATATCCATTCTGTCGCCTCCTACATATTATCGATAACTTCAACAATCCTGCGAGCCACCTTATCCGCCAGAGTATCATCGCTGTCGCCGCGTCCTTCGACGGTTATATAAATATTGTTCGTCACGTTTGGCTTCTGCTCTGTTTTCTGCGGTTTCAAGTAATCGCTCAGTGTATTCCAGAACTGCGTCAAAGGCAGAATCGCCTCTGCTCCCGCTTCACCGCCGACCATCGCTCTGCCGCCGTTCATGCCAAACACAGTCGGACGCGTCATAATACCGCCCTGTTTGTACCACTCCACGCCTATTGTCGGAGCAGACGGCGGATTCA
>JAFLUR010000374.1 GCA_022508725.1 Oscillospiraceae bacterium | reverse complement strand
TGCTGAGCTATGCCGGCATTTACAACGCTTAATTATTATATCAAAATATGTGTTCCGTGTCAATAGCTTTTTTAATTTTTATTAAATTTTCGGCATATTTAAAAATGCAGACGCCTCGCGGACGTCTGCACCGTTTATTTAACCTGTTGTTTTAACCTCTCTTGCTGAGTACTTCCGATTCATACTTGCGTATTTCCTCGAACCATTCCTTATCGCCTTTAACTCCGCATCTGCGGCAATATTCGAGCCATACATCACCGAACGGCATGGTCTTATACTCTTCCTGCATTACCATAAGCTCTGTCAAATCACCGTTGTCCTGCAGCTTTTTAAATGTCGCGGACGGCTCACACAGCGCGTAAAGGAGCGCCTTCTGCCAGCTTCTGAAACCAACCGTCCATGCCGAAATTCTGTTTATCGAGGCATCGAAAAAGTCAAGCGCCTGATAAACTCTGTCTATCGCGTCCGCGCGGACGATTTCCTTAGCCATCTCTTTTGTTTCGTCATCAAACAAAACAACATGATCCGAATCCCAACGAATGGGACGCGTGATATGGAGCGCAATCTCGGGGAAGAAGCAAAGGAGCGCCGGGATTTTGTCGGAAACCACCTCTGTCGGATGATAATGACCGTTATCCATAAGCGGGATACAATTATCGTTTGCCGCCGCAAATAAAAGCGCAAACTCACTGCTGCCGCAGGTGAACGCCTCAACGCCGATACCGAATACCTTTGATTCAACGCACGGTTTTACCAAATTGAAATCAAACGGCTCGGAAAGAATTTGCTCTATCGAATCCTTATATCTCATTCTGAGTCCGTATCTGTCCGCCGGAATATCCTTCATACCGTCGCCCGTCCAGATATTCATAACGCATGTAATACCGGTTTCTTTCGCAAAATACTCGGAAATCCTTATGCACGCCTTACCGTGATCTATCCAAAACTTTCTGATATCCTCGTCCGGACTCGAAAGGGTAAGACCGCTCTTTGCCTTGGGATGTGAGAAGAAAGTCGGATTAAAGTCAATTCCGACACCGTGCTTTTTCGCAAAATCGACCCATTTCTTGAAATGCTTCGGCTCAAGCTTATCACGATCGACAAAACCGCCCTCGTCAAAAATCGCATAATTTGCATGAACGTTGATTTTTTTCTTACCCGGCATAAGCGACATGGATTTTTCCATATCCGCCAAAAGCTCTTCCGGATTTGAAGCCCTGCCCGGATAATCTCCCGTAGTTTGAATACCGCCGGTAAGCCCTCCGTCGTTATCAAAGCCGATAACATCGTCGCCCTGCCAGCAATGCAGCGAAACGGGGATATTTTTGAGCTTTTCTATAGCCGCGTCGGTATCCACTCCTATTGCAGCGTACATTTCCTTTGCCGATTCATATCTTGTGTTCATATTCATTCTCCTTTTCTTATTTATTAACATACCGGATCGTTTGCCTATCCTGTATTTCCCTTTATATTTATTATACAATATAGTTTGTTTTATATCAAATACTTATAATTTATTTCATGAAATGCTTGATAAGTATTTCATGAACCGGTATAATATACACAGGGAAATATTTTATTGTTCCCCCCAATTAAGGAAGCACCGAATAAATCAACATCAAAAAAGGAATGAATTTTATGGAAATAAGAGTTCTGCGGTATTTTCTTGCGGTCGCGTACGAATCAAACATTACAAAAGCGGCAAATTCTCTTCATGTAACGCAGCCCACACTTTCCAGACAGCTGAAAAATCTTGAAGATGAAATAGGAAAAAAGCTTATCATACGTCACAGTCACAATATAACGCTCACACCGGACGGCATACGGCTTAAAAATAAGGCGGAAAATATCATTGCCATGATAGACCGGATCGAAACCGAATTTCGCGAACCGGATGAAGAAATCTCCGGAATTATTCATATAGGCATCGGAGAGGGATGGCATGACTTTTCGGCTGTAACGCATACCATGACCGACCTCAACAAAGAATATCCCGGTATACGGTACGATTTGTATACGGGAAGCGATGATGAGATCATCGGCCGCATCGACAGGGGCGTTCTCGATATGGGCATTGCGTACGGCCCGTATGATACGGCAAAATATGATTGTACAAAAACAGTCCGTTCATGCATATGGGGGAGTATTATGAAAAAGGACTGTCCCCTTGCCGAAAAAAAATCGGTAACAAAAGACGATCTCGCCCCGCTGCCTCTTATATGTCCCCTTCGGCTCACGGAAGAAGGCAGGCTGAAAGACGAGTTTGCCTGCCGCCTCGGAAAGCCCGTTGACGAACTGAATATAATCGCCACAT
>JAFLUR010000373.1 GCA_022508725.1 Oscillospiraceae bacterium | reverse complement strand
GATCGTCGGATTTTTGAGCGGATTTTTCTGCCGGCAAAGTGCAAAATTCGCAGGATTACTTTGTGTATTTCAAGAATTTTGTGCAAAGCCGGCGGGAAAATATGCCAAAAAGATGATGATTGGAAGATAATAAACAGGCTCTAAGGGATAAGAGATAGCGGTTACTTTTAAAAAACAAAAGGAGGTTGTCGGTCATGACAATACAGGAAAAAGCAAAGAAAATAGCATCGCTTTTGGATGATAAAAAGGCTTTGGACATAAAAACACTTGAAATATCAAAGGTGAGCACTCTTGCGGATTATTTTGTAATATGTACCTGTACGTCAACCACACAGCTGCGCGCGTGTGTTGATGAGGTTGAGGAAAAGATGAAGGAGCTCGGTTTTATTCCGGCACACATCGAGGGATACCGTTCGGGAACGTGGATACTCATGGATTATCATGATGTCGTCGTACACATTTTTATGGAGGAGGCGCGTAATTTTTACGATGTCGAACGTCTTTGGGCGGACGCCGAGGAAATCATCAGCGAATCGAGAGACGCCGATTGATTGCCAAGCTGCAAGCAAAAGCTTTGTATCGACCGGTATCAAATTTCACATCGCCGCTTCTGCCGGTGTGAAAATCTTTTCGGAAAGAATTATTTTTTGGGAGGGATAATGTAATTTTATGAAAGAGTATGATTTTAAAGCAATTGAAAAAAAACAACAGGATAAATGGGAAGAATGCGGGTGCTTTCATGCCGAAACAAACAGCGATAAAGAGAAATTCTACGCATTGATAGAGTTTCCGTATCCGTCCGGAATGGGACTTCATGTCGGTCATCCCAGAGGTTACACCGCGCTTGACATAATCGCGAGAAAAAGACGTATGGAGGGATATAACGTTCTTTATCCGATAGGCTGGGACGCATTCGGTCTGCCCACTGAGAATTATGCGATAAAGAATAAGATCCATCCGAGGACGGTAACCAAAGAAAATATAGAAAATTTTACAAGACAGCTTAAAAGTCTGGGATTTTCCTTTGATTGGTCAAGAGAGGTAAACACCACGGATCCCGCATACTATAAATGGACTCAGTGGATATTCCTCAGACTGTTTGAAAAGGGATTGGCATATAAGCAGGAGATGCCGATAAACTGGTGTACGAGCTGCAAGGTCGGTCTTTCAAATGAGGAGGTTGTAAACGGAGTCTGCGAAAGATGCGGCGGCGAGGTCGTGCAGAAAAGAAAAAGTCAGTGGATGCTTAAAATTACGGAGTATGCGCAAAGGCTTATCGATGATCTGGATAAAACCGATTATCTTGAAAAGGTCAAAATACAGCAGCGCAACTGGATCGGACGTTCGGAGGGCGCGGAGGTCATATTCAAGCTTGACACGGGTGATGATCTTGTTGTATACACCACCCGCGCGGATACCCTTTTCGGAGCGACGTATGTCGTTATGTCTCCGGAGCATACGCTTGTGGAAAAATTAAAGGATAAGATAACAAATTATGACAAGGTTTCGGAATATGTTGTTCAGGCAAGCAAAAAGTCGGAATTCGAAAGGACGGAGCTTGCAAAGGATAAAACGGGAGTTAGGCTTGAGGGAATATCGGCGATAAATCCGGTAAACGGAAACAAGCTCCCCGTATGGATATCGGATTATGTCCTTGTAACCTACGGAACGGGTGCTATCATGGCTGTTCCGGCGCATGACAGCCGTGACTGGGAATTTGCAAAGAAATTTGATCTTCCCATAATCGAAGTTGTGTCGGGCGGAGAGAATGTCCAAGAGGCAGCGTATACCGATGTTGCGGACGGTATTATGGTAAATTCGGGATTTTTGAACGGAATGAATGTAAAGGCGGCAATTCCGGCAATGATAGATTATCTTGAAAAAGAGGGCAAGGGAAAAAGAAAGGTAAACTTCAAACTGCGCGATTGGGTATTTTCACGTCAGAGATACTGGGGTGAGCCTATTCCTTTGGTTCATTGCGAAAAATGCGGCTGGGTGCCCGTAAATGAGGATGAGCTGCCGCTCACTCTTCCCGAGCTTGAAGTGTTTGAGCCGGGGGAGAACGGTGAATCGCCTCTTGCAAAAGCAACCGAATGGATAAACACGACCTGTCCGAAATGCGGTGCAAAGGCGGAGCGTGAGACCGACACAATGCCTCAGTGGGCGGGTTCATCGTGGTATTATCTGCGTTATATGGATCCGCACAACAACGATGCGCTTGCGTCAAAGGAGGCGCTTGACTACTGGTCGCCGGTGGATTGGTATAACGGGGGAATGGAGCATACGACGCTTCATCTGCTGTATTCGCGTTTTTG
>JAFLUR010000372.1 GCA_022508725.1 Oscillospiraceae bacterium | reverse complement strand
TTTCGGGCTTTGCCTGCGGGAAAATATGCCGAAAAGATGATGATTGGAGGATACTAAACAGGCTCTGATAAAAAAACGATAAAAAATCGAAAAAAATCATTGACAAAATCGTAATAAGATGTTACAATAATTCGTGGTAATCGGGAGGTTGAATAAATATGCTTCATTTCGGTAAAAACAAAAATTTTATATCGTATGTGTATAAAATCATATTAAAATCAATTCCTCTTTATTTTCCGTTTTTAAAAATTCCGATGAGTCAATGACGACAATGTTAAAGTATTTATTTTTAGCATTGTCTTTTTTTTGCGAATTTTAATGCACGGATTAAGAGCTTGTTCGTTATCCGGAGATTGCCCCGGCACGAATTTGCGGGAATACTTTGTGTATTTCAAGAATTTTTTTGCAAAGCCGGAAAAGACGCCGAAAAGACGCCGAAAAGACGGTCGGCGGAAGATGCCGGACAGGCTCTAAGGAAAAAAAATAAAAACATTTATTTTGTTACAGAAAGGAACTGTAGTGTATGGATGCACAGCTTATTTTGGAAAACGGCAGCAGATTTACCGGAAGAATGTTCGGTGAGTGCAAAAATGTCGTTGGAGAGGTCGTATTTACCACAGGTATGACCGGATATCAGGAAACGGTGACCGACCCGTCCTTTACCGGTCAAATCGTAACAATGACCTTTCCCCTTATCGGAAATTACGGTATCAATTTGGAGGATATGGAATCGGAAAAAGCGGCGCTTACGGCGCTTGTTGTCCGCGAAAACTGCGAATATCCCTCAAATTTCAGAAATGAAATGGAGCTTTCCGACTTTCTGAAACGAGAGGGAGTAGTCGGTCTTGAAGGCATAGACACACGCGCTCTTACAAGAATTATACGCAAGCACGGCGTAATGAAAGGTATCATCACCTCCGATCCCCTATCGGATGATGAAATCGAAAAAATGTTCAAATCCCTCGATAATTCGGACGTTATCATGCGTGTTACGACAAAGAAAAAATATGTTGTAAACCCCGCCGGAAAGCCTCATGTCGTCTTTATCGATATGGGCGCAAAGCACGGAATACTGCGCGATCTCAAAGCGCGCGGATGTAAAATAACGGTATTCCCCGCAAACGCTTCCGCGGATGAAATTCTTGCGGAAAATCCAAATCTCGTATTTATATCGAACGGTCCGGGCGACCCTCTCGACGCCCCGGGAACGGTGGATACCGCAAAGGCTCTTATCGGCAAAATCCCCATGTGCGGAATATGTATGGGGCATCAAATAATCGGTCTTGCTCTCGGCTGTAAGACGCAAAAGCTCAAATTCGGGCACCACGGCGGAAATCATCCGGTAAAGGATATTTCCACGGGAAGAGTATATATCACGAGTCAGAACCATAACTACATCGTCTCGGAGCTTCCTCCGGATGTTGTCACAACGTTCATAAACGTAAACGACGGAACGGTTGAGGGAATAGCGCATAAAACACTGCCCATACAAAGTGTTCAGTTCCACCCGGAGGCATCTCCGGGGCCAAAAGACTCATCATTCCTGTTCGACAGATTTTTGAAAGGAGTAATATAATATGCCATTGGATAAATCGATAAAAAAAGTGCTTGTTATAGGCTCGGGTCCCATCGTTATCGGGCAGGCGGCGGAATTCGACTATTCCGGCACACAAGCCTGCCGCGCCATCGAGGAGGACGGCATCGAAGTCGTTCTTGTAAATTCGAACCCGGCTACCATTATGACCGACCGTGGCATGGCGGCAAGAACATATATCGAACCTCTTAATATAAATTCTCTTGAAAAAATAATCGAAAAGGAACGCCCGGACAGCGTGATAGCCGGAATGGGCGGTCAGACGGGTCTTAACCTTGCTTGTGAGCTTTATGACAGCGGTATCCTTGACAAGTACGGAATAAGGGTGATCGGTACCTCCATAGAATCCATCAAGGAGGGCGAGGACCGCGACAGCTTTAAAAAGCTTATGGAACGCACCAATCAGCCTATCGCTCCGAGCGAGATCGTAACCGATCTTGATTCCGGTCTTGCGTTTGCCGAAAAAATCGGATATCCCGTAATTGTGCGCCCGGCATACACTCTCGGCGGAACGGGCGGCGGCATTGCGGAAAACTCGCAGCAGCTTGCGGAAATTCTCGCTCCGGGGCTGCACTTGAGCCGCGTGGGACAGGTTCTTCTCGAAAAAAGCATAAAGGGTCGGAAGGAAATCGAATTCGAAGTTATCCGCGACGGTGCCGGAAACTGCATAACCGTGTGCAGTATGGAAAATGTTGACCCCGTCGGTGTTCATACGGGCGACAGCATAGTC